>JADGNT010000240.1 GCA_017883345.1 Candidatus Solibacter sp.
CTCGAAATCAGCAGTCGCAATTCCGCGTCGCGGCGCTCCAAAAGCGTTGGGATCGCCTGCGCGCCGGCCTGGACCTGATCCCCGATCAGCGGGCCGCTGACATGGCCGATCTGCCGGGCGGCGCCAGCGGGTTGCTGGTGCGCGGCTACAAGGGGAAGGAAGCTGATCGGGAGGTCTGCCGCATCGACCCCGGCGTTGTCTCGCTGCTCGCGGAACTCTGCGGCCACGAGCGGCAGGCGGCCGAGGAACTGGAGCATGGGAAGACCGGCGTCAACAAAATGCGACGTCGACGTGTACCGAACGTATGCAAATTAGCGGATTGGTGCGCCGAAGGGAGCTTTCTTCATCGCTATCCGGCGGCGAAAAACTCGATCGCGCGAGGAAGGTCGGCGTATTGATAAAGAATATAGTCCGGCTCGGTTTCGGGAGATCCGCCAGGGTTACCGTGCGGGCAAAACCAGATCGTCTTCATCCCAACCTGCCGTGCTCCCAGGATGTCCCGGAAGCGATCGTTTCCAACGAAAATCGCCTCTTCGGGGCAGACCTGCAATTCGGTCAGGGCCGCGTGAAACAGGCGGGCGTCGGGCTTGCGATAGCCGTAGTCTCCGGAGATGATGATGGGCGCGAAGTAGTCGGCAAGGCCGACGGCGCGAAGCTCGGGTAAGCCATACGCGCTCTGCGCATCCGAAACTACCGCCAGCCGATAGCGCGTTTTCAACTGGGCCAGGATCTCGTGCGTTTGCGGAAATGCCACCAGCCGTTTTCGGGAAATCCCGCGCTGCAGTTCGGCCAGGAACAGAGGCATCTGCAGGAGCTTCGCTGCTCCGAGAGAACGGGTGTACTCGGTAGCGTACCGGCGTAACACTTCGCGCCAAACTGCGACCACGTCGAACTCGGGATAGATTTCCTTGCTCGCCGCAAACTGCTCTTTCATGATCTGGAAATACAAGTCACGCACTTCGCCACGGTGTAGCGCGATGCCCTGATAGGTGAGAAAGTGCGCGACGGTGCGGTAGGTCTCTTCCATCCATTCATCGGTTTCGATGTCGATCAGGGTTCCGTTGACGTCGAAGAGCAGTGCGCGAATCTCCATTCACGGCGTCCTCAAGATGATTTTGGCTTCTTCTACCAGCCGCCCACGTTGGGGAACGCTCACCCAGGAGTTTCTGGCGATGCGCAGGAGCGTAAGAGCCATCTGGAAAGGCAACCGGCTGGTGATGGAGTGGAACGCTCTCTCGCGGTCGGGGAAGTGACAGGCGTATTCCCAGAGAAAGTGCCCGATGAAGGGCTCGGCGGCATGCTTGTTCCCGCCGGCTTGCAGGAAATAGTGCTGCAACTCTCCGGCAATCCGTCCCAGATCGAAGGCGCGGTCGGCGCGCTTCATCCGTTCCAGGTCGATCGCGATCACACTGAGACCGCGCCCGAACAGTAGATTGCTGGGGGTGGCATCGCCATGCACGAGCACCTGGGTATCCTCCCACATGCGCGGCTTCTCCCGCCAACGGTCACGCAACCAATACAGTTCGTCCGCGTCCCAGGCGCCGATCACCTGCTGGCTTTGCAGCTTTCGGACCAGTCGGTCCAGGTAGGCACAGTCCTGGTGGAAATCCACGCCCTGCCCGTTGGCGGTGCGGTTGTGCAGGGTCGCCAGGAAATAAGCCAGGGCGGTTAACTTGTCGAAAAGTGGCTGGGATTGCCCTTGGTGGATCGCTTCATTGACGAAAATGCTTAACGGGACGCCCTTGGCATATTCTTCTACCAAAACACTATTGAGGTAGGCATTCGTGCCCAGCGGGCGGACGACGTGATGCGGGTAACCGGCCAGCCCGTAGCCGCGGAGCAATTGCAGATTGTCGAACTCCTGCCGCATGCGCTGGATGGCGTCGGCCTTATTATGGCCGCGGCTCACGAAGAACTTGCCGACTACTTGGGCGCAACTGTGGCGCTCCTCGTACAGATAGACTTTACTGGCCTTCATGCTGAAGACGCGGAATTCGGCCGTACTGTTGTGGACGCCTATTTGCGGCAGGATGTCGTGCACCAGATAGGGATGCAGAGGATCGTGCGAGGAGAGATGTCCAATGTACTGTTTTGGCACAGTCATGCACTCAAACGAAATGGCCAGCCCCGCAGCATCAAATTCTTGGGAAATCCGCCAATACAGGTCTAAATTTCAGCTTACAGTGCGGTCATCGAATTGTCGAGATTCCTGGCCGCAGGAACTTCCTCGTGGTGGTCGCCTCCCGGTCGCCCCAAGCATATTCATGGACTATGCTCCCTCTGCGCGATCTGACGGTGAACATGCGCCCCGAGCAACTGACCGATTGGGGAACGTTCGAGAAAACCCGCGATCTGCTGGTCCGTGCGGCGGGTTTTGGCGGCGAACTGCGACCGCCCGCAGCCGCAACTCCCGCGTCGCGGCGCTCCCAAAGCGCTGGGATCGGCTGCGCGCCAGCTTCGAGTAGCTCCTGGAGCAGCGGGGCGCTCATCACGCGGATCGATCCTGGGCCGTAATCTCGCTGCTCGCCGAACTGCGTCAGATGTCGCAGGCCCTCAACCGGCTGTCGCGTCATGGTGAGCCCGCCCAAGTATTCCCCGCCGATGCCGCGGCCCCCGCGCGGCGATGCGGATGGATGGCGTGATCGGCTGGAGTCGGATGCGCGCCGTGGCAGGCGGCGCCACAGATGGGCGACCGAGCCTCGGCAGATTCCCTCCGCGGCAACCTCGATCTGATCCTCGATCAGCGCGGCGCCAACATGGCCGATTTGCCCGGGGGCGAGCGGAATGCTTTGCCGGGACTACAAGGGCCGGAAAGCCGATCAGCTGGTGACCCGCATCGACCTCGGAGTGGTCTCGCTGGTCACCGAACTCGGCGGCCACGAGCGGCGGGCCGCCGCGGAATTGGGCCAGTGGAAGAGCCGCGTGGAGGAGCGCAAGGTGATCGACGCCTCGCCGGCGGCGGTGACGCTGGCCGCGATCAGCGACCGGCGCCCGCGACCGGGGCAGGCGGTGGTCCCCACCCTCCACGAGGCGGGCCTTCCCGCTGAAGAAGCGGGACGCTAAATGCTGTGGTTTGCTCAAGGGTCCGCGGGCTGCAGGAAGCACTTTCGTCCGACACCATCGCGCTCGAAATCAGCAGCCGCAACGCGCGCGTCGCGGCGCTCCAAAAGCGCTGGGACCGGCTGCGCGCCGGCCTGGACCTGATCCTGGACCAGCGGGGCGCGGACATGGCCGATATGCGCGGGGCGCCAGCGGAATGCTGGTGCGCGACTACAAGGGCAAGGAAGCCGACGTCCTGGTGACCCGCATCGACCCCGGAGTGGTCTCGCTGGTCGCCGACCTGCGAGGTCACGAGCAACAGGCCGCCGAGGAATCGGAGCGGTGGATTGCGCACCACGAGGAGCGCAAGCCCCTCGACGCCTCGCCGGCGGCGATCACGCTGGCCCTGCTGCTGACCGACGAGGAACTGGACTCGTTGGAGAAGAGTGCTGGAGATGGAGAAATCGCGAGGGGCGGACGACCAGGTGGATCAAATGTCGCAAGCCCTCAACCGGCTGCGCGCCGTGGTCAGCCTGCCCAAGAATCCCATGCCAATGCCGCTCCCCCCGACGGTCGGCCGCGGGTGGATGGCGTGATCGGCTTGGAGTCGGATCCGCGCCGTGGCAGGCGGGCGCCGCAGATGGGCGACCGAGCCTCAGCAGATGCCCTCCGCTGGAACCTGGATCTGATCCTGGACCAGCGGGGCGCGGACATGGCCGATCTGCCCAGGGGCGCCAGCGGGTTACTGGTGCGCGACTACAAGGGCAAGAACGCCGATCGGCTGGTGACCTGGATCGACACCGGCGTGGTCTCGCTGCTCGCCGAACTCCGCGGCCACGAGCGCCGACCCGTGTCGAGGAGTGCAAGCCCCTCGACGTATCGCCGGCGACGGTCACGCTCGCCCTGCTGCTGACCGACGAGGAGTTGGATTCGTTGGAGAAGAGGGGCGCTGGAGATGGAGAAATCGCGATGGGCGGACAACCAGGTGGATCGGATGTCGCAAGCCCTCAACCGGCTGCGCGCCCTGGTGAGCCTGCCCAAGGGCTCCCCGCCGATGCCGCGGCCCGATCTCGGCAAGCTTCCTTGAGAGGCGACGACGTCCCCGCCAGATCGCTTCGCGGATCGCGACGCCGTTTCACTTTCGCGGTTCGAAGCGCACTTCAACTTCAGTGCTCACTTTGACCGGGTGGCCGCCCTGTACCGGGGGGTGATAACGATACTGAGACCACGGCACAATCTCGCATAGCTGTTTGCCGGTATCCAGTTGAGCAATTTTCCCGTCCGGGCCGATGGTGACTCTGCAATTCACCGTTCCCCCCTTGGGGTCCCATAGCGGTGCGGTTTGAACGGGTGGACCCTCAATCAGGAGAGCGCGCTGTCTATCTGCTGCAACCGAGACTTCAGGGACGTTCTTCCCCTTGGCCGTGTCGTCCTTCTTCTCTATCCCGGAAACCGTTCCGCTCTCCGTGGATTTGGCACGCTGTATCCGCGTAACCAGAAATACGGGCCTGGCGGGATACCGGTTCACCCTGGTGCGCAATACCTGGGCATTCAGATCGATTGCATCAAAAGCCAAGCCGCTCCAGACCATCCTCACCACGCGATCACAGCTGGATAGCAGCGGATAGCCGTTCTTGCCCTGTTCGGGATCCCCGATGTCGTCAATGACCCTTTGCGCGTAGATGCCCTCGACAATGTACTCGTCCCCGTGGGTTGCTTCGTAGGGCGTCTTAAAGAACAGGCGGTAGCGGCGCGCGCCTTCCCAAATGTACACAGAAGAGGTGCTGCCTGCGTTCAGCGCGGAATCCATCGCCCCGCCGCCTTCGATGAGGACCTGGGCCTTTCCCTGGATCCGGTCCAGCGCGACCGCGGCTTTCTTGGCTTCATCGGCTGATGGCTTGCTGGAGCAGCCGCTCCATACGGCAAGCGTAAATACGAGAAAACAAAACATGCGTGCGTTGCGGTTCATTCGCGAGTTCCTCGCTTTCGGGACTTTCCGGTCCGAATTCGACGGTATCACGTCGAATGCCCGCTGACAACGGACCGGACCAGCCTGCCATCCCTTCCGAGCGCCGGTGGACGACCTCAATTCCGCCGACCCCGGACTTACCACCACCTACCTCAACGGTTACTGCTGAAAAGACCATCCCCGAAGGCGCCGCGGAAGTCATCCGCCTCGCGCTGCTCTTCGACGACGGACCCGCCGCCACCTACTCCAACCGGAAAGGCATCGTCCGCTGGTAATCCGAGTCGGAGCCCATGAGCGGTCCAACCTCGCGATCACCGACACCTGAACGGATCCAGTCCGTGGCCTCGCCGCCGAAGAAGTAGAAATATCCGCTCGCCTTCGCCAGTCGGGCGTTGTGCCCGCGCCGGCTCAACTCGTCGTTGATCGCTTTCAGGGTGACCCTTGCTGCCATGACGCTACAATTATGCCGTATGCCGCTCACGGTCTTCGACATCAAAGGTATCCCGGGTACAGGAGGAAACGATGGCTAATTGGACGCGAAGAGGGTTTTGCGGATCTGTCTCGGGGCTGGCGGCCGCAACGTCGCTTGCGGCTCAGCAGAGGGGCAGCCAGCCGCTCCCCGAAAAGCGGACGGGGCATGGACCCATCAAAATCACGGACCTCAGGTGCGCCATCATCGGCCGCAACCCGGTAGTTCGAATCGTCACGGACCAGGGCATCTCCGGGTACGGCCAAGCCGAGTCCGCCAAGCCTTATCTCAAGCCGATGGTGCTCTTTTATAAGGACTACATTCTGGGCGAAGACCCGACGGACGTGCAGCGCGTGCTGCTGAAGATCCGCCGACTTGGTTCGTCCAAGCCCTGGGGTTCGGCGGTGAGCGCGATCGAGATGGCTCTATGGGACATCGCAGGGCAGGCGGCCGGAGTGCCGGTATATAAACTGCTGGGCGGGAAGATCCGGGACCGCGTCCGCATCTACAACGGAGGCGTCCGTTTCCCCATGACCGGCCAAACGCCACAAGACTACGCCGAGAACATGGCCAAGATGAAGGAAGCCAAAGAGGGTTTCACCCTGATCAAACAGGCAGTCGGCTTTCATAACGCGGCGATGATGCGTGCCGTGCCCAACGCTTGGTACGACGACCCGCGCACGGGAGCCGCGCACCCCGATCGCGGTCTCATGACGGAGCGTGGCCTCAAACATGTGATCGCCTGCGTCGAAGCCATGAAGAAAGTCCTGGGCGATGAGATCGGGCTCGCCCTTGACTGCGGACCAGGCTGGACAGTAAAGGATGCGATCACGTTTGCGCGAGCGCTCGAACCGCTCCACATCACATGGCTCGAAGACCTGATCACAGGTGACTACACGCCTTACCCCAACGCCGATGTTTTTCGGGAAGTGACGCAGAGTACTTCGATCCCGATTCACACCGGAGAACAGATCTACCTCCGGGAGAATTTCAAGGATCTCATCGAAAAGCAGGCTGTCAACATTATCGGCCCCGACCCGGAAGACGTCGGCGGGATAGCGGAACTGAAGTGGATCGCCGAATACGCCGATCTTCATGGCATCCTGGTCGCTCCCCACGGGATTTTCGACGGGCTTATAGGGCTCGCCGCGCATGTTCAGATGGCGGCCGCACTGCCGCAAAACTACATCGCCTTCGAGTATCCGGTGGGCCAGCCTGAGTGGTGGAATGAGATTGTCGACGGGCTGCCGAACCCGATCGTCAAGCGCGGCTTCATCGACGTTTGGGACCGACCTGGTCTCGGTGTCACGTTCAATGTCCAGGCAGCTAGACCGCACCTGTCGGGCGAAGATCGTGGCTTCTTCGACTGAGGAATCCCGCTGTATGATTGGCCAATGCGAAACGCAACGCTTCTCCTGGCGCTGGCAGCCGGCCTCTACGGTCTCCCGAGGGAGTTGTCGGCCATCAGGAAGCAATGCGCGGTGTTAAATGCTGTGGTTTGCTCAAGGGTCCGCGAACTCCAGGAAGCACTTTCGGCCGCCACCAGCGCCCTCGGGATCAGCGGCCGCAACGCGCTCGTCGCGGCGATCCAAAAGCGGTGGGACCGGCCGCGCCGGCCTCGACCTGGTCCTCGACCAGCGGGCTGCCGACGTGGCCGATCTGCCGGGCGGCGCCAGCGGGTTGCTGGTGCCGGGACTACAAGGCCAAGGAGGCGACCACGGAGGTCTATCGTATCGACCCCGGCGTGGTCTCGCTGGCCGCCGAACTGCACGGCCACGAGCGGCGGGCCCAGGAATTGGGCCAGTGGAAGACCCGCGTCGAGGAGC
>JADGNT010000241.1 GCA_017883345.1 Candidatus Solibacter sp.
TTGGGGATCTTCTACCCGGACGCACGCCGCGGATTCCGCTTCGTACCGCGGGCACTGCCGCAGGTCTTCATCGCCTACGGTAGGGAGGATGAAGAACTCGCCACGCGGCTTTACGAAGATCTGAACCGGGAGGGCTTCAGTACGTGGATGGACGTGCGAAAACTGCTGGCGGGGCAGAACTGGCCGCGGGCGATCGAGGCGGCGATCGAGAGCTCGGACTTCTTCGTGGCTTGTTTTTCGGGGAATTCGGTGCGCCAGAAGGGTGGATTCCAATCGGAACTCCGCTACGCGCTGGATTGCGCGCGCCAAGTGCCGCTGGATGAGATCTACATCGTTCCGGTTCGACTGGACGACTGCGCGGTGCCGCGAACCATCCAGCACGAGTTGCAATACATCGACCTGTTTCCGGATTGGGATGGGGGAATGGAGCGGCTGCTGACGATGCTGCGGCGGGAAGTGGAGGGGCGGCGAGGGGCTCCCGCGTCGCCGGCACCGGGACTGACATGAATTTCCGGCGCAGTTTGCCGGAAATTCGCTGTCTGTCCCAGGGTTTGCCCGCCGGAATAACCGAACCAGGGCTGTGCCACAATGCCTAATGGTGGACTCTTCTTCTTCCGGGAGCGGCGCGACCCGCGGCGCTCCCAAATTGTGGCTTTACGGCGGGCTGTCGCTGTACGCCGCGGTTTTTCTGGTCTACGCGGAGACCCGGGCCTTCACGCCGGATGAAGGTTATCATCTGCTGGCGGCGCAACTGATCGGCGCCGGCAGAACGCCATACATCGATTTCTGTTTCCCGCAGACGCCGCTGAACGCCTATTGGAACGCCGCGTGGATGCGCCTCCTGGGCGGGAGTTGGCAGGTGCCGCACCTGTTGGCGGCCCTCTTCACCATCGGTGCGGTCCTCCTCACGGCGGACTATGTGCTGCGCCGCTTCCCGGTTGGCGGATGGCGCGTTGCGGGAGCGACTGCGGCGGCAGTCGCGATCGGGCTCAATGGGCCGGTGTGGGTGTACGGCCCGCTCCAGGCGTATGGCATCTGCCTGTTCGGGCTGGCCGCCGGCTTCCGGCTGGCGGTACGCGCGGTGGAACGGGACGAATGGCTGCCCTCCGCCGCGGCGGGCTTCTGCGCCGGCGTGGCCGCGGCCTCATCGCTCCTTTCGGCCGCCGTCGCCCCGGTGCTGTTGTGCTGGATGCTCTACTACAACCGCGCCGGGCGCCGCTGGAAGACGTTCGCCGCTTTCGCCCTGGGGATATCGGTTCCCTTCGCGCCGGTGTTCTGGCTGTTTGTCCGGGGACCCCGGCAGACGTGGTTCAACCTGTTTCGATATCACGCATTCTTTCGAAGGCTGTACTGGCCGGAGACGACCCGGCACGACCTGGAGATGCTGACCGCCTGGATCGACAACGGTCAGGCTCTGCTGCTCGGCCTGCTGGCGCTGGGCGGCCTGGTGTACATAGTGCGCCAGAGCGCGTGGCCGCATGCTTTGAAGGCTGAGTTTTACTTGTGCGCATGGCTGGCGGCGGCCCTATCCGCGGAGGTCGGCAGCGCGCATCCCACGTTCACGCGATACTTCCTGCTGACCGTGCCGTTTCTGGCAATACTGGCGGTGGCCGGGTTGTTCGCCCTATCCCGCGCCTTCGAGACGGACCGGCCGCTATGGCCGGTGCTGGTGGTTGCGGTGCTTTTTGCGCTGGGGCTGGGTAAAACGCTGTACGAACGCCGCGAGATGGACACCTGGAGCGTCTACCAGCGCCTGGCGGCGAAAGTGGACCAGGTGACGCCGCCAAACGAACCCATTTTCGCCATGGAGCCAGTCTATTTCCTGACGCGACGCACACCACCACCGGGTTACGAATTGTCCTACACGCACCTGGTGAACCTGCCGCCCGCCGAGGCGGCGCTGATGCACATCCTCAACGACGCCGAAGTCAAACGGCAGGTGCAATCGGGAATGTTCGCCACAGCCTACAGTTGTGACGACGAGGATATCGCCAACTACGGTTTGAAGACTCGCTACAAACAACACGTGGACATGGAGGGCTGCACCATCTTTTGGGACCGGAGCCGGTGACCGGGAAGGCCCCTTCACCGCAGAGACGCAGGGACGCAGAGACAAGCGCAGAGCTCATGCCACGACGACGTCGTGGTGGAATGGGATGGGAAACCCGGGAAGCATGCCCCCACGAATGGGGGCATGGCAGCCTGAAAGGCTACGCTACGGCGCTTCGACGAAGAATCAACGAGTTGCGGATGGGCTTCCGGAGAGAAGACCCAAAACAAGCTGGACGGAAGGTGCAGGATTCGGCATTGGCGCGGATGGCGCGCGGAGGAAGCGGAGAACGCGGAGGAAACATCCTTCCGCGTAGCCGGCGCCGGCGAGTCAAGCGACCGGCACATCCGGCGCGGACCGCATGGCAAGATGGGCGAACCAACCGCGCGCCGCGATGAGTTGATCGGGAGCTCCTTGCTCGACGATTCGGCCCTGATCCATCACGATCACGTAGTCCGCGTCCTTGACCATGGAGTAGCGGTGGGCGATCACCAGGGTGGTGGGCCGGTAGGAGAGGCCGCCGAGCGACTTTTTGACTTCCTGCTCGGTGGCATAGTCGAGATTGGCGGTGGCTTCGTCCAAGACCAGGATGCGCGGCCGATCCACCAGGATGCGCGCGATCTGCAGGCGCTGCCGTTCTCCCACGGACAGACCCACGCCACGCTCACCGATTTCCGTGGCCAGCCCTTGGGGCAGGCGGTCGAGGAGATCCCCCAAGCCCGCGGCGATGGCGGCGTCGCGCACTTCCCGGTCGGTCGCGCCGGGCCGTTTGTAGCGCACGTTTTCGGCCAGCGTTCCGCGGAAAACCGCGCCATCGGCGGCCACCATTCCAATGGCGCGGCGGACCGAAGACGGGTCCACCTGGGAGAGGCACTGTCCGTCAATCCGGATCTCGCCGGAATCGGGCTCCCAGAGTTTGAGGAGCAGGTCGGCGGCGGTGGTTTTTCCGGCGCCGGATGGCCCGGTAATGGCGGTTACCTTACCGGCTTCGGCGGTGAACGTAATGCCGCGCAGCACCTCGCGTTCGGGCCCGTAGCCAAAAGCGACCTGGCGGAACTCGACGGCGCCGGGGCCGGGCTGCAATTCGGCGCCGGACAGTTCCATGGGGTGGGTGTCCAGCAATCGGACGGCGCGATGCAGCGAGGCCATGTGCTGCTGCAGATTGACGGCGATGCTGCTGAGCGAGTCAATGGGATCGTAAATGCGGTCCAGATAGGCGACGAACATGACGACGTCGCCGGGCGTGAGGCGCCGGTCCATCACCATCCAACCGCCATATCCCAGCACGAGGGCCTTGCTGAAATGGCTCAGGGCGCTTTGCAGGAACAGGTAGCGGTTGCCGAGCCGGGCGCGATCCACATAATCGCTGTAAGCCTCCTGGGAAGCCGCCTGTAGGCGGTCTCCCTCGCGGGACTCGGCGCCCGAGAGCTTGACGGTCTTGATGGCGGCAAGGGCGTCGTTAATGCGTACGGAGACGTTCTCCCACATGACGTAATACTCGGCCATGCCGGATTCCAGGCGGCGTGCCGCGTGCCGCGTGATGATCAGATAAACCGGCAGGATGGCCAGGGCGGCCACGGTGAGCCTCCAGCTTTGGGTCAGCATGATGGCGCAGATTCCGGCGATGCTGAGCAGTTCCGGGGCGATCTGGCGGGCGACGGCCGAAACGATGGGCGCGACCTGGTCCGACTGATCGATGCGCCTGGCGAGTCCCCCGCTGGCGCGACGGTTAAAGAAGGCGAGCGGCAGCCGCAAGACGTGCCCGAAGGTGGCCTGGATCAGGTTCGACTCGATGGCGCAGGCCACCGCGGTACTCTGCAGGTCGGCGGCCAGGGAGAGGAAGTAGCCGACCACGCTGATGCCAAAGAGCAGGGCGACCGACCACAACAAGGTAGTCAGGGCCTGCCTGCGAGTGCGCGGCGCGACGTAGTTGGGGCGGTGGGGCAGTTGAGTTTTCTCGAGGCGCTCCAATTGCTGATCGCGGATGGAGGGCTGCGCCTCGGCGGGGGCTACCGGAGGACCGGCTTTTTCCTCGACGCGATCCACGAACATGCCGGCGACGTCGTTGATGGCTGTGCGGTAGATGAGCGGCTGGAGAAGGTCGGCACCGGTTCCCAGGAGGGCCAGGAGGGCGATGAGGATGAATCGTTTCCTGTAGGGCCGCGCCAGTTGGAGCAGAACCTTCCACGTGCCCAGATTTTCCGCGGAGCGTTTTGGAGCCATGCCTACAGGCCGATGGTAGCAGGCGGTGCGACCCTAAGTAGTTGCTGGGGCCGTTGGGACCGGCTCGCTGGCGCGAGTGACGTCGCGCCGCGACGATTTTCACGCAGCCCAGCCCGTAGGGCGAAAGATAGTAGCCCAGTGCGCCAGCACTGGGAGAACGACGGTCCAGCCTCAGCCCCGGGACCGGGCGGAACAACCGGCCAGCCGGTCCCTCTCTTTCGCCCCGTTCCGGGGCTGGCAAACGCCGCGTGCCTGCTACCCACGGCTATGCGCCGTGGGCTACTATCTGTCGCCCTTCGGGCTCTCCGCACTATCCCATTTGCGGCTTGCCGCTATGTGGGGCAGGTTGTTAACCTGCGCGGCGGTTGGCTACCGCCGCTTCCGGTGCCAACACGGCAGTTGGCCGATTGCCAATCGGCCGCAGATTCACAATCCGCTCCACAAAGGCTGTGCCGGTGGTGACTATCTCGTGGTGACCGTCGCCTCTCCCGCGCGCAGGCCTTCACCCGTGGCGGTGATTTTCACGCGTCCTGCCTTGCCGCGTTCGCCGCGCACGATCAACAGGGCCAGGCCGTTGAACGCCTTGCGGTGGTCGGCCTGGAAGGACTCGACGGTGGCGGCGTTGCCGTTGTCCACGCCGGCGATTTTGGCGGGACCGTCGAGAGCGAATTTCACCAGGTTGTCGGCGGTGGGGCAGAAGTTGCCGTCCTTGTCCTCGACGCGCACGGTGACGAACGAGAGATCGTCGCCATCGGCGGCGATGGTCGCCCGATCCGGGGTCAGCACCACGCGTGCCGGCGCGCCGGCGGTCTTGATTTCGGTGGTAGCGATGCTCTTGCCGCCCTGGTAGGCCACGGCTTTCAACGCGCCCGGCGCGTAAGGCACCTGCCACATCAGGCGGTACTTGGATTGGAATTTTTCGTTGGCGCCGGCGTTGTTGCCCACCGGCAGTTCCACGGGTTCAGAGAAGCGCTTCTTGCGGCCCAGCGATTTGCCATTGAGGAACAGCTCGACCTCTTCGGCGTTGGTGTAGCACATCACCGGGATCGGCTTGCCTTCCATTCCCGCCCAGTTCCAGTGCGGCAGCAGGTGGACCATCGGCTTGGTGGTCCAGTGGCTCTGGTAGAGATAGAAGCGATCCTTGGGGAAGCCGGCGAGGTCCACAATACCGAAGTAGGAACTGCGCGACGGCCAGTCGGCGTCGTTGGTGTTGCCGCGCCCATTGAAGTAAGGGGTGGGCTCGCCGAGGTAGTCGAAGCCGGTCCAGACGAACTCGCCGAGCACGTTGGGATTTTTCTCCTGTGCGTCGAACTCGACATCGGGGATGTAGGCCCACGGCGGCGCGATCACATCGTAGCTGGTGAGTTGCAGCGAGGGATGCTTCTGGTACTTCTCGATGGGCAGGTGGTAGACGCCGCGCGAGCTGACGGCGGACGCGGTCTCGGAAGCGAAAATGATCCAGTTGGGGTGGTCCTTGAGGATCTGGGCGTACTTGGTGGGTTTGTAATTGAAGGCCGGGATATCGACGGCGCTGGCGAGCTCGTTCTTGATGGCGCCGGTGTCGTTGTTGAAGCCCGCGGTGGTGGGGCGGGTGCGGTCCTCTTGGTGGACGATGTCGGTGAGCTTCTGCGCGAGCTGGCCGCCATCGGCGCGGCCCTGCTCGGGGATCTCGTTGCCGATGCTCCAGAGCACGACGCTCGGGTGATTGCGATCGCGGCGGACGAATTCGCGCAGATCGGCGTCGAACCATTCCTTCCAGTATTTGGAAAGCCCGTTAGGGACTTTGGGGATCGCCCACATGTCGAAGGCCTCGTCCATCACCAGCAGGCCCATGCGGTCGGTGAGCTCGAGCAGTTCCGGCGCGGGCGGATTATGGCTGGTGCGGATGGCATTCACGCCCATCGACTTCAGGATCTCCAACTGCCGCTCCAGGGCGCGGCGATTGATGGCGGCGCCGAGCGCTCCCAGGTCGTGGTGCATGCAGACGCCGTTGAAGCGGTGCGGATGGCCGTTGAGCAGGAAGCCCTTGTCCTTGCTGTATTCGATGGTGCGGATGCCGAATTCCGTCACGTAACGGTCGGACTGCCGGGCGCCTTCGCGGATGGTGCTGGCGGCGCTGTAGAGGTACGGAGTGTCGAGATCCCAGCGATGCGGGTTGGCGACGTCGATCTTGGTCTCGACGCTCTGCTTGCCGCCAGCGGGGATGGTGACGTCATTGGTGGCGCGCCCGGCCGGCTTGCCCGCGGCGTCGAGGATGGCGGTTTCCAGGGTCAAGCGCGCTTCCGCCGTTCCCTTGTTCTCCACCTCGGTGCGGATGACGACTGTGGCTTTGGCGTCGGTGACGGAAGGCGTGGTGATGTAGGCGCCCCATTGCGCGACGCGAGCCGCCCCCGTGACGTTCAGCCAGACGTTGCGGTAGATGCCGGCGCCGGGATACCAGCGCGAGGATTGATCCTCGGGCGCGAGCCGGACGGCCAGCACGTTCTCCTCGCCGAACTTGATGTAGGGCGTGAGATCGAGGGCGAAGCTCTCGTAACCGTAGGGGCGTCCGCCCACCTTCTGGCCATTGAGCCAGACGGTGGAGTTGGACATGGCGCCATCGAACTGGACGCTGAAGTACTTGCCTTTGGCGCTGGCCGGGATCGTGAAGTGCTTGCGATACCAGGCGACGCCGAAGAAAGGCAGTCCGCCATCGTGGGGATTGAACTTGCGGTCGAACGGACCCTCGATGGCCCAATCGTGGGGCAGGTCGAGCGCGCGCCAGGCGGCGTCGCTGAACGCGGTCTGCTCCGCGCCGGCGGCTTCGCCTTTGAAAAAGCGCCAGTCCTCGGTGATGCGGATGCGGCGGTCGGCGCCAATCTTGATTTCGGTGGAGGCCGCGGCGGCGAGGCCGGCGAGAGAGAGCAGCAAGGAAGTAGCTGCGAGACAGGAGTGGGAGAAGTTGCGCATATCTAACTCGAAGGATCAGGTTAGCGCTTTTCGGGCAGCGAGGTGGAGAGAGCGAAAGGGCTATTCACCGCAGAGGCGCAG
>JADGNT010000003.1 GCA_017883345.1 Candidatus Solibacter sp.
GCCACCGCACTCCTCGCCAAGTCCGTCGCCGCCTTCGAGAAAAACCAGCAGAACGAGAAGCAGTGGAACTGGAACATCGTCGAAACCCGCCAGCTCCTGAACAGGTCTGGCGAGACCCTCCAGAGCTTCCCCTCCGTCACCTCCGAATCCGTGATCCGCAGCAATGGCCGCCGCTGCAACGCCCTCACCGCGTGGGGCGATGGCCGCGCACCGTACATGAAAGATGCCGATCCCGAGGAACGCTGTCAAGCCTTCAACGCCATCAGCACGCCGTTCCAGGTCGAACTCCTGCTCAAGAGCGCCACTGCCAAAGTCATCGAGCAATCCGCGTCGGCCATACGGATCTCCGTCCTCCCCGATAAATCGCGCACCAAATGGCCCGACTACGGTGTCCGCTGCGCGGCATCCATCAAAGCCACCATTGAACTCGATCCCGCCACCTTCTTCCCCATCCGCATCGAAGGCGAAGTCGCCGAATCCGGTTGCGACGGCGAATTCCAGCCGGTGGTTCATTACGAGACCTGGACGCGCCAGCCCATGGTCGGCCAGTTCCGCAAAGGCGCATCCTTTCGCGTCGTATACGCTCTGCAAAAAGACAAGTTCGACAATCCCGCGAACAGTTTCTGGATCTCTACCGAGCAACACTACGTGCAGCCCTGGAATTCGGATGCCCGTGTGCTCTACTACTGGGGCCGCCAGGTTCCGGTCAACCGCACCTCAGGCCATCGTCTGGTCAAAGACATTCAAACCACTGCCCAGGAATTCGGCGCGGGCTCGCTGCTTCGCTTCGACAAATAGCCGCCTCACGGCAGCAGCACCATCGGCGACCGCCACACGGCGAACTTCTGCTCCGATGGATTCAGCACGCTCACCTGACAGGTGTATCTCCCCGGCTGTAACTTCCCGAGCGGCACGCTGAAGCCCACCGGCACCGCCTTCGATTTCGCATTCAGTCCCGCCGTGATCTTCAACGGCGCGGTCTCGAACGCCTTCACCTTGCCTCGGTAAAAACTCACGCTGGCTACCATCAGTTCCGTCTTCTCGGCCGCCGGCTGATAGGCTTCCAGGTAAACGTACATGTCCTGGTCTTTGCGGAACACCCGCGTCACGCTGGGAATCAGCTTTTGGTTGTCCTGGATTAGCGGGTTGGCGGCCAGCAGTTTCTTGTCGCGCTCCGCGCTGCCTACCGTCGCCGCCAGGTTTTCGCGCTGGTAACTCAACACCACGGAACTAAGCGGAAGATACTTTTGTTCGGTGGTCAGGTCCGGAATCACGAACTTGGTCTCAAAAGTCCCCATCTTGCCGGTCTCATTTTCGCGCGCCAGGAATTTCAGAGTGTAGGCGCCGGGTTGCAGCGTGAAGCCGGTGTCGTATTCCAGATTGCGCGTGGCCAACTGGCCGGCCGTCTCGCCTTTCAGTTTGACCGCGATGTCGTCGCGAACCGTGCCTTGCAGCACACCTTTCGAGTCCTTCACTTCCCCGATGAAATCCAGCCGCGTGCTTTCCGCGCCGCCCTTTCTGGCCAGTTCGATGTCGCTGCCCGGTATCTTCACCGATACCGGAACGAAGTACCGGTCGCGCCCCAGGCGGAAGTAATTGACTTCCATGGCCACGGTAAGATCCGTCACCGGGTCGCCCAGCAGCAATGCCTCCTGCAGTTGACGCTCCCGGTCGCCCGACGTGAACTGCTTGAACTCCTTGGAGGCAAAATAGCCCGTCCGGTAGTCGAGCTTGGCGCTGAGGTTCTTGTTGACTTGCACCTTGATGCGGCGGTAGCGGCCATCGGTGGCGGTGTTACTGCTGTAGTAGCCGAGGATGTAGTAACTGGAGATGTCCTTCTGCGCCTGCACCATGCCCAGCGAGAGATCGTTGTTGTCCAGCAGCGCCTTGCCGCCCGTATCGGCAGCCAGCGTGTGCAGCGTTTCCTGCTGCGATTGAAAGTTGCTTTGCGCCGTCCGCTGCGAACTGCCGGAGTACATGCCCTGCCCTCCCGGCGATCCCTGTGTGGCGTCGCCCAGCGGCGCCGTGGCCACCAGTCCGCGCGCATCCACCGGGTAGAACGTCACGTTGTTGCGGATTGCCGCATTGATGGTGGCGCGCAGTTGCGCCTGATTGTCGATTCCGGTCCGCGTCATGCCACTGGCGAAGTAGACCAGTGCCTTTTTCTCGGAGAGGCTGCCCAGCATCTTCACCGCCGATTCCAAAGCCGCCAACTGGCGGTCCGTGTTGAAGATGTTGAACTCGCTGTCGTCCTGCGTGTAGGCGGCGCCGCTATCGGCCTCGCTGTCATCGCTTGTGCTGCCGTTCGCCGTCCCGGTATCGGACGTGGTCAAACCCCGGATCACCTTGGTGAGCACGTCGCGATCCGCCGTGAAATCCTGCACGACGTTCAGGCTGGTGGCGTAGGTCATGACGGCCACCATGTCCGATGGCGTGATCTGGCTCTTGACGAACTTCAACGCCGCTTGCTCCGCGCGGATCTGATCGGCCACGGGCATGCCCGCCTGGTCGAAGAACATCACCAGCAGGCGCCGGTCCTTGTACTTCACCTCGCCGGATTTGGCGGGCGCAATCGCCTTGGCCGACTTTACCGTCGCCGCACCCGGAGCCGCCCCGGCCGCCGCCGCCACCGCCGCCACCGCCGCATCGGGCGCGGCGCCGGTTGTGACCCCGGCCGCTTCTTCCAGCCGTTGGAATTCGAAGACTTTGATCGGCTGCGCTTTGCCGTCTTCGGTGATGGTGAAGTCAAGGGGCTTGAGCCCATCCAGCGGCGCTCCGTTCTTGTCCTTGGCGGCGACGTTCACCACCACTAACTGGCTGTTGACTTCAAACTTGTAGGTCCCTTTCGGCACGCTGGGGACGTTCGACGGCTGCCCGTAGGCGGCAGCCTGCGCGATAAGTACGATAGCAATTAGTGCTCGCATGAGTTGCTCCTGTAGTTCAGTGATCGGGAGCGGTTGCTTTTTGGGCACGCTCAAAACCTGAACCTCAAATTGATGGTAAGTTTGCGCATTCCGGCGGCGGACGCCGCCAGACCGTAATTGGTGGAGCCCAAAACCGTACCCCAGTTGGTAATCGTCACGTGGTTGAGCAGGTTCTGCGCCTGGAACTGCAAGTCGGCGCTGCGCCGCTCCCCTATGCGGAAGATGCGCCCCAGCGACCCGTTCAGCGAAAACGTGGTTGGTCCGGGAATGGTGTTCCGTCCCGCATTGCCCCACAGCCCGGAAAGCGGCGCGGAGAAGGCCGCGGTATTGAACAACTGCCCGGCGGCTTCCACCGGCAGGCCCGTCGCGTCGGCCCTCAGCGTATTGCTCACCGCGGTTCCGCTCACCTGCGACCGATTGCCGCCCACCGTCGCCGTGAACGGGCTTCCCGAGCGCACGCTCACGTTGCCGCTGAACGTCCAATCCTTCATCAGCGCGCCCTTCCAACCGTTCACCAGCGTGCCTCCAGTGGTGCCCATGCCGGTGCTGTACTGGAATTGCAGGTTTAAGTTGTGCCGCGCATCGAAACTGGAGAGCCCGCGTTCCGCCGCCAGATCCAACCAGTTCTGCGCCACCGGCGTATTGCCCTGTCCGCGCCCGCCGGTGCCGGCGTTGTCGATCGATTTCGAGAACTGATACCCGGCATTGGCCATGATGCCGCCGCGGAATCGCCGGTTCAACTGGAACTGCGCCGCATGGTAAATCGAATTCCCGTTGGACGTCTCGTAGATGTAGTTATGCGGCAGCAGCGATACCGCCGCTCCCGGAGCTACCGAGTTCGGAAGGAACTGTTGATCCAGCCGCGTGCCCTTCGTGCCCAGGTAGCCCGCCGTCGCGAACATGCCCAGCGGCAGATCGTGCTGCACCGAAAGCGTCCACGTCTGCGCATACCCGATGCGGTAGTTGGGATCGATGGCATAGGTGCTGCTCAGCGACTCGTTGGATTCGAGCAGGAACCCCGTGTTGATGTTCAACGGATTCGCCGCCGACGCGGACACGCTCAGCGCCTGGGCGAACGGCGGCTGTTGCGCCATGTTGCCGGCGATAATGTTGTAGACCGAGGTGTTGTAGTACGCGCCATATCCGCCGCGCACCACCAGCGATCCCTTGTTGAGCGGCCGCCACGCAAACCCCAGCCTGGGCGAGAAATTGTTGCGGTCCGGATGGATCAAGGAACTCGGCAACTGACCGGAATACGCGCCGCTCTGGCCAGGCTGAACCGCCACGGCGGCCGTGTAGCCGGGTGCGATATCCAGGTTGACCAGGCGGTTATATAACTCGCTGACGGGCGTCGCGTAATCCCAGCGAATGCCGAAGTTGAGACTGAATTTGGCAGTGATGCGCCAATCGTCGTTGACGAAGAAATCGTATCCCGAGCCGCGGAAATACTTGTCGGGGTTGCCGTAGCGTATGGAACTGGTGGCCGGGGAACCCAGCAGGAAGTCGGCCAGGTCGTAGCCCGTATTCGCCTGCGCCACGCCGTTCACCAGGTAACTCGTCACCGAGCCGTTGAAGGTGTAGGTGCCGCGCCCGTTGTTATCCGCCAACTGGTTGTTCTGCTGGCGGCGGTAATCGGCGCCGAACGAGAAGTTATGCAGGCCGTGGACCCACGTGAGGCTCTCGCCGAGGGCGCTCGTCTGGTTGCGGTTGAGCGAGTAGTTGCCGTCCGTGAGGCCGGCATAGTTGGTGAAACTCAGGTTGGGCGGCCCCCAGTTTGAGGCATTTTGCGAAGTGCCGGCGATGTTCACCTCCGCCGCCACATTCTCGCGATCGGCGAAATACGGCGAGGAGAGCTGGCGGCTGCGGCTGAAGTTGTAGCGCAGATTGTGGATCACGCGCGTCGTGATGGCCCGCGACCACGCCAGGTTGGCATTGATCCCGCGGCCGGAGCCGGTGTCGATGAATTGGAACAGGTTTGGTGAAACACTGCTGCTGCCCTGATATCCTATACCGCCGTTGATCGTATCCTTGCTGCCGATCTTGATGTTCGAGACCCGTGAATTCACGTTCTGCGAGTTGTTCCGCCCGCTCCACGACGTTTGATAATTGCGCGTCGCGAAAGGAAGATTGGGATTTGGAAAATACTGCAACAACGCCGTCGCGGCTGCGCTGATCCGGTTCGCCGGAATCTTATTGCCGGGGAACGGCGCGCCCGTCGCGGGGTCGTAGATGGTCACCGCCATGCCTTGCACCGTACTCTGCGAAAAATCGCCGCCGCGCTCCAACACCGTCGGCATGTTGACCGGGTCCGAAATCGTGCCCGTGCGATTGCGCTGCGCCTGATAGTCGAAGGTGAACAGGATGCGCTTGCTGGCGCTCACCAGTTTGGGAATCCGCAGCGGGCCGCCGAACATCACCGAGCCGCGGCCATTGGCGTAAACCGGTTTGTTGATCGTGGCGCCGGTAACCGAGAAAGTGCGCGCATCCCAGACCGAGTTATCCAGGCTGAAGGACGCGTTGCCGTTGTACGTCAAGCGCGGGTCGCGCCGCCCGTTGCCGAAGGCCATGGCGTTGGGACGCCCTTGCCAGTCCGGGCCGCCGCGCCCGCCCAAACGACCGCCCATCTCGGGCGGGCCGCCCATTCCAGGTCCGCCCGGACCGCCCGGTCCACCGCCGCCCGGGCCACCACCACCCGGTCCGCCGCCGCCGGGACCACCGCCCCCAGGGCCGCCGCCGCTCGGCAGACTTCCCGAGCCGCGTCCACCGGTCGCCGTTACGGAAGTCCCGCCCGCGCCGTCACCACCAGGACCGCCCATGCCAGGACCGCCTATTCCAGGACCGCCCATTCCGTCCGGCCCCATGCCGCGCCCGCCCATTCCCCAATCGTTCTGCTGCGGCAGCCCGGCGGCAGAACTCAGGCTGCCTTGCACGATGAACGAGTTGGCGGCGCTCTGATTGAGGTCGGCTATCTCTTCCGTCTTGATCGCCCCTTCGGTGGTGATAGCGCTCGTGTCGGCCGATTGATTGACCTTCACCTGCTGAAACGCGGCTTGCTGTTTCGCCGCTGGACGCGCGCTTGCCGCCGCGCGCGCCACCGGCGTGGGCTTCGCCGCGGCCGGCTCGGCAGCGGGCGGCTTGGCCGCGGGCCCCGCCTGCCCGGGTTCCAGACTGGCCAGCAGCGCCGCCTCGGACAGGATCTTCAATCCCAGTTCGGCAGCCGGAGCATCGTGCGCCACGCCTACTTCCCGCGTGAGCTTCGCAAAGCCCAGCATCGCCGCTTCTATGGTCCACGTGCCGTCGGCCAGTTCCGCAAAGGAGAATACTCCGCGATCGTCGGTGGTGGTCACCACCTTCTTGTCACCCTGTATGGCGGTGACGGTGACTCCCGGAACCGGCAGTCCGCCGGTCTTCACCGTGCCGTGATATTCCGCGGCCATCACTCCGCACACGGCAATGCAAGCCGCCGCTATGCACATGAAAACCAGGCGCATCAAAAACGAATAAATTCTTGTGGCAGTCATATCGTCCCGATGAGAAGGTGCCGGCCGGCCGGACAAGGTTGCGGCCGGGGCGCAAAGCTTAACGTCCTTAATACTTTCTTTACCGTCGTATGGTGGCGCGTTAAGCCCCGATAAGCGTAATGTGAAGACACGGCGATCTGTGTGACGCAGCGTCGTCCTCGTCAAGTTGTCCAAGTAGCGACATGAGCAACGGCAAAAATCGGCGGCGCGCGACACTTTCCTGGCTGTTCGTAGCCGGGCTCTTCGTGCTTTGCGGCGTGTTGGGAGTGCTGCAATACCGCTGGATCGGCGAGGTCAGCGTGGCCGCCCGCGACCGCCTCCGCGGCAGCCTCCAGGCCAGCCTCAACCGCCTCAGTCTCGATTTCAACAGCGAGATTGCCACTGCCTGCCGCGCCCTGCTGCCGGCCGCTCCAGTCTCTCTTAGCCCGGCGGCCGAAGCCGATGTGGCGGTGCGCTACGCGCAATGGAAGAAGACCCTGCGCCGCGGCCAGATGTTTCGCCACATCGCCATCGCGGAACCGCGCAATAAGGACTTGGTATTGCGCAACCTCGATCTGGATAAAGCCGTCTTCGAGACCGCTCAGTGGCCGCCCGATTGGGCCCCCGTCAAAGCGCGCCTCGAAAGCATGCTGTCCCCGGAGACGCGGCAAGGGCGTAGCTTTCCCGGGCCTCCCCCCGACGACCAGGGAATGCTCTTCGATCTTCCCGCCTTCGGCATTGCCGCGCCGGGCCGCCCCATCGGCCAATTCGCGCGCGGTGAGACCCCTTCCCTCATCTTCGATTTAAGCCCCGAGTATGTACGCGATGTCCTGTTGCCGGAACTGCTCCAGCGCCACCTGGAGACCGGCGGAACCCTCGAATATCAGGTGGAAGTCTTGAGCCGGCAGCGCACTCCGCTGGTCATCTTTCAATCCGATCCGGGAGCGCGCGTGGCTGCCAGCGCCGACGCCTCCGTGGGCCTGTTCGACACCCCATACGACCAGATCTTCCGCCGTTCCCCCGGTCCCGGGGGGCGCGGCCGCGGGCCCGGACGCGGCGGCCTGGGCGGCGATTCGGGACGCGATTCCGGACGCTGGCAGATGTTTGTGCGCCATCGCGCCGGTTCGCTCGAAGCCGTCGTGGCACAGGCCCGATGGCGCAACCTGGCGGTCACCGCCGGCGTCCTGCTGTTGATGATGGCAAGCGTCGCCGCCCTCATCACCTACACTCGCCGCGCCCAGAAACTGGCCGACCTCCAGATGGATTTCGTCGCCGGCATCTCGCATGAATTGCGCACCCCGCTCACCGTCATCCACACCGCCGCCTACAATCTGCGCGGCAAACTCGCCGCCAACCCGGCCCAGGTGGAGCGCTACGGCGTCCTCATCCAGCAGGAGAGTGGGCGGCTTAAGGACCTGGTCGAACAGGTGCTCCGTTTTTCCGGCGCCACCGCCGGCCGCGTCATTCAGAATCCCGAACCCCTATCCATCCCGGACCTGCTCGAAGACACCTTGGAATCGGCCAAGGCGGTCTTCCAGGAGGCCGGATGCGTGGTGGAGAAGCACATCGATCCGGACCTTCCCCTCGTCATGGGAGACCCCATGGCGCTCAAACAGGCTTTGCAGAACCTGCTCCACAATGCGGCCAAGTATGGCGCTGGCGACAGTCGCTGGGTCGGCGTCTCCGCATCCCGTACCGGCGGCGAGGCAAAGCCCGCGGTGGAAATCCGCGTGGCCGATCGCGGACCCGGAATCCCGCCAGACGAGCAGGCGCACATCTTCGAACCCTTCTTTCGCGGGCGCCACGCCCTTCAGGACCAGATCCACGGCACCGGCCTCGGCTTGAACCTCGCCAAGAAAATCATCCAGGCGCACGGAGGTAGCATACAGGTGAAAAGCGCGGCCATCAACGGCGCCGAGTTTGTCGTCCGCCTGCCCGCCGCGCCTGCCGGAGAACCGGCATGAGTGCGCGCATACTGCTGGTGGAGGACGAGCCTGGGTTGGTGATGACCCTGTCCGACCTGCTGGGCGCGGAGGGCTACGATGTCGAAAGCGCCACCGATGGACCCGCCGGATTGTCCAAAGCCCTCAAGGAAAAGTTCGACCTCCTCGTGCTCGACGTCATGCTGCCCGGCAAGAGCGGCCTCGAAGTCTGCCGCGAACTGCGCCAGCAGGGCAACGACGTGGCCGTCCTCATGCTCACCGCCAAGACCCAGCTTTACGACCGCGTCGTAGGCTTGAAGCTGGGGGCCGACGATTACCTCACCAAACCCTTCGAACCGCCCGAACTGCTGGCCCGCATCGAGGCCCTGTTGCGCCGCGTGAAGCACGACAAGCTCTCGCCCGTGACGCGCTTTCAGTTCGGCAATGTGGACATCGATTTCGAAAGAGGCGAAGTCCACAAAGACGGCGTGGAGTTAAACCTGGCGGCCAAGGAACTCGAGCTTCTGCGCTATCTCATCGATCGCCGGGGCAACGTGGTCTCGCGCGACGAACTGCTGGAGGCCGTATGGGAGTATCAACCCGGCGTCTCCTCCCGCACCATCGATGTGCACGTCGCCTGGCTGCGCCAAAAGCTCGAAGACAACCCGCAGAATCCCCGCCACATTCACACCGTCCGCGGCGTAGGCTACCGCTTCGCCGCATGAGTGGAGATCGATGGACGGAGTGGCGCCCTTTTTGAGGAATGGGAACCCCGGCAGCCTGACCCGCGCTACTGAGCTGTGTCAGAAGGAATTCGGATCAATGACTGTGATGCTTTCGTAGCGCCTAAAATCACCCAGGTCAAAAGTGAGAATCTTGCTCACTTGGTGGACACTCATTGCCGCCACGATCCGAGCATCATGGACCTTGATTCCGGACACCCGGTGCTGAAGCACAAGTTGCCGCCACGTAGGAAAAATCTCCGGCGTGTCCGGAAATAGTCGAAGAATCGTCTGGAACTTGTCCACGTAGCGTGCTGCTTGTTCCGGCGAGAAACCGAGGCCGTTTGAATTTGCCGGCCGCGTTGATACATTCCAGAACTCGACCAAGTTCTGGGGGAAGCACAGCAACTGTTCTCCCTGACGGTAAAGCGCTTTTACAGCCCGGCGGGCAGTTGCGCGGAGGGCCGGGTCAAAGGTTTGGATGGCGCCAACGAGAATATTCGTATCGACGGCAATCATCGATACCAGTTCTCGCGGCTCATGACTCCTTGGCCCACTCCCAGTGGAAGTTCAACGGTGTCAAAAACCTCGTCGATGGCCCGATCTGGATCTTCGAGCGGCTGGCCCTGCGACGGCTTCACCGTGTCGTTGGCCGTGGCCTGTTTGACGATCACGGTCCGCAAATAGACATCCAGCGAGAGTCCGCGAGATTCGGCCTGAGCCAGCAGGCACGCCTCAGTTTCTGGCGGAAGTTCCAAGGTGATCGTCATCGTGCCTTCTCCATATTCAATCGTAGCCCACAGTTTACCGGAACGTGCGGGGTCTGTCAGCCACAGGCTACCCGCCCTCTCAATGCACCGTGTAGCGCGCTTTCAGCGCGAACGGCGCGATCTCGATGTCGAAGTGGCTCCCGTCCGTGCGCGCCATTTCATAAGTGCCGTACATCATGCCCATCGGCGTCTTCAGTGGGCACCACGACGAATATTTGAAGGACTCCCCCGGCGCCAGCACGGGCTGCTTGCCCACCACTCCGGGACCTCTGACTTCTTCGATCTGCTTCGCCCCATCGGTGATCACCCAGTGCCGGTTGAGCAGTTGCACCGTCGCGCTTCCCTGATTCGTAATCCGCACCGTATACTGGAAAACCCATTCGCCTTCCAGCGGCCGCGAGTTCTCCGGTGAGTAGCTCGACATCACCTCGACCCGAATATCGTCGGTGACGGCTTCAGACAACGGAGCGGAGTCCGAACCCAAATCAGGCATAGTGGATTCCTCATGATACCAAGCTCGCATTCCGGCCAAACGGTCTGACGTGGCGAATCCGTAAGCGCTCTCACACGCTTAACTCGCCTGTGATAGATTTAACAAATTATGCTCGCTTGTGCTTCGAAACGCAGAGTATCGCCGTTTTTGATCGTCGCCGTAACCTGTCTAAGCGTTGCCGGCACGCTATGGGCGCAGGGACGCGGGCCCGTCGAGCCCCCGGTTCCGCCTCCCAATCCCACCTCCGACCCGCTCTTGCGCGGGTTTGAATTCCGCTCGATCGGTCCGGCCACGATGATGGGCCGCATCGATGACATCGCCGGCGCCGACAAGGACCCGCTGCTGATCTATGTCGGCTTTGCCACCGGCGGACTGTGGAAGTCCACCGACGGCGGCAATCACTGGAAGTCGCAATTCGACAACATGGCCAACGAGTCGGTCGGCGCCATCGCCATCGCACCCTCGGATCCCAACGTCGTCTACGTCGGCACCGGGGAGTCCAACAACCGCCAGAGTTCGTCGATCGGCGACGGCGTTTGGGGGACCACCGACGGCGGCAAGACGTGGAACCATCTCGGCCTGGAAGATACCCAGTCGATCGGGCGTATCGTGGTGGACCCAACGAATCCCAACACCGTCTACGTGGCGGCCATGGGGCACCTTTTCGGACCCAATGCGGAGCGCGGTCTGTTTAAGTCGGTGGATGGCGGCAAGACCTGGAAAAAGTCCAAATACATCGACGCCGATACCGGGTTTACCGACGTCGCCATCGATCCATCGAATCCCAAGATCCTGTACGCCTCGTCCCTACAGCGGCGGCGTACCTGGTGGGGCTATAACGGCGGCGGCCCCGGCTCCGGGCTTTGGAAAACACTGGACGGCGGCGAAACCTGGAACCGCATCGAGGCGCCGGGTTGGCCCAGATCCAAGGACGGCATCTATGGCCGCATCGCGATCTCCATCTTCCGCGCCAAACCAACCACCATCTACGCCCAGGTCGAAACCGGCGCCAGTGGCGGCACTGGCGCCGGCACTGGCGCCGATGGCGGCCCGGCGCGTGGCGGCCGCGGCGGCTTCGGCACGCCTACGGAATCGGCCGGCGAAACGCCTGCGGGAACAGCCGCCGCGCCGGGCGCGGCCGCTGCCGGCGGCGCAGCCGATTTCGGCGGCGGTGGACGCGGCGGACGCGGCGGACCCCCCGCGCCACCCGACCCCAATGGCAGCGGGGTCTACCGCTCCGACGATGGCGGCATGACCTGGACGTTCATGAGCAATCAGAATCAGCGCCCCATGTACTTCAGCCAGATTCGCGTGGACCCGGTCAACGACCAGAAGCTGTTCGTCGGCGGCAACCCCGCGGAAATGTCGCTGGATGGCGGCAAAACCTGGACAGGCGTCAATGGTTCGCACACCGATTACCACGCATTCTGGATCAACCCCAAGGATCCGCGCACCGTCATGGTGGGCCACGATGGCGGCCTCGATATCAGCAACGATGGCGGCTTGACCTGGGATTACCACAACGATATTGCGGTCGGCCAGTTCTATCAGGTGTCGGCCGACATGCGCCGGCCGTATTACGTCTGCGGCGGCTTGCAGGACAATAATGCCTGGTGCGGACCCAGCGCGCTGCGCTCCACCGCGGGAGCCGTCAACACCGACTGGTTCACCGTCGGCGGCGGCGACGGCTTTTACACTCGCCAGGATCCCACCGATTGGGCCATCGTCTACGCCGAATCGCAGGATGGCAACATGAGCCGTCACGATATGCGTAACGGCACGCAAAAGAGCGTCCGGCCCAACGTCGGCGGCGGACGTGGCGCCGCGACGGCGGCCGCAAACCCGGCGTCGTCTTCGGCGGCGTCTCCGGCAACCCAGGCAGCGCCTCCGGAGGCCACTACTCCCCTCGGCACAACGGCCGCGGCCGGTCAGACTCCGACGACGCCGACACCTGCCGGCCAGACTCCCGCGCCCCCGGCCGCGGCCGGACGCGGCGGCGCTGCCGGCGGTGGCGGCGGCGGCGGCGGACGCGGTGGCCCGCCCAACGTGGTCAACGCGCCTCCCAACGTCGACCCGTTGCGCTTCTATTGGAATGCCCCGTTTGAGATTTCGCCGCACAATCCGGCCGTGGTCTACATGGCCGGACAGTACTTCTTCAAGTCCAACAACCGCGGCGACACCTGGTGGATGAATCCCACCGATCTCTCCCGGAACATCAACCGCTGGGCGCCGGAACTGGCCATCATGGGCGTGTCCGGCGATAAGCCCATGGCCTCGAAGCACGATGGCTACGCCGCCAGTTCCGTGGCCACCCAGGTCCGCGAATCTCCCTCCAAACCGGGCGTCCTCTGGATCGGCACCGAAGATGGCAACCTGCAGGTCAGCCAGGACGGCGGCGAAACCTTCACCAACGTGTACGGCAATATCGCCGGCGCGCCCAAAGGCTACACCCACATCTCCCGCATCGAGCCCTCACACTTCGACCCGGGCACGGCCTACGTCGCCATCGACCATCATCGCTACGACGATTGGAAGCCCTACCTCTTCAAGACCACGGACTACGGCAAGAAGTGGGTCAGCGTCGTCGCCAATCTCCCCGCCAAGGGCAATATCAACGCCCTGCGCGAAGACTACGATAACCCCAACCTTCTCTTCGTCGGCACCGAGTTCGGCCTGTACGTCACCCTGGACGCCGGCAAGGAATGGAAGAAGTTCATGACCGGGCTGCCCAGCGTCCGCGTGGACGATATTCTGATTCACCCGCGCGATCGCGACCTCATCGTCGGCACCCACGGGCGGTCCATCTATATCGCCGACGACATCAGCCCGCTGGAACAGCTCAAGCCGTCCAGCACTAAGGATCTCACCCTGTTTGATCCGCGGCCGGCCACCCTCTGGAAGAACGATCCGCAAGCCCAGCGGCGCGCCACCAACCGGCAGTTCCAGGCGAAGAATCCGCAGGGCGGAACCGCCATCCACGTCCTGGCGAAATCCGACATGGGCACAGGCAAGCTGGAATTCCTTCAGAACAACCAGGTCTCTAGCACCATGGATGTGCAGATCAAGGCGGGCATGAATCGCTTCCAGTGGCCGATGCGCGGTCCCGCGCCCGCCGGCGCGGGCGGCGGCCGTGGCGCCGCGGCTCCGGCGGCCGGTGCCACCGATGCTCCGGCAGCCGCTGCAACCGCCGATGCGGCAGGCGGTCGCGGTGGCCGCCGGGGCGGCGCACAGGGCGCCAGTGCGGGCCAACCGGCCGGTGCCCAGGCACCCGGTGCGGCAGTTCCTCCCGGTGCGGCCACCGACACCGCAGGCGTCCCGGGCGTCGCTGGTGGTGGACGCGGCGGTCGTGGCGGCGCCACTGGCGTGCCCTTCGTCGCCAGCGGACGCGGCGGCGGTGGAGGCGGCGGTGGTGGCGGCGGTGGTGGTGGGTTTGGCGGCTTCGGCGGTGGCGCCGGCGCCCTGGTCGAACCCGGTGCCTACATGGTCCGGCTCACCGTCGGCGGCCAGACCTTGACGTCCTCCGTCACTGTCCTGGAGGACATCTGGATGCGTCCCCAGTAGCCCGCACCGCACCGAGTAATTCCAGCCCGGAGCACTCCTCGTGCTCCGGGCTTTTTTGTGGCACAAGGATCCGCCTTGTGCATCCGCGGGGCAGCTCGGACAATCCAATCCAGCCGCCCTCCCCCTAATTCTCCGTGGGAACCTTTTCCACGTGATCCACCACGATCAGATCCACCGGCGCCTTTCGCGGTTCCAGCTTGAGACCCATCTGTTGCAGGGAGCTGAAAATCGAGCCGCCCGATGGATCCGACGCGGTCTCCGCCACTGCCGCGCCGCCGCCCGGCGGCAGCATCACGCCCGCCGTCCGCGCCATTCCGCGCATGTCCTCCATGGTGAGTTCCAGCGCTACCTGGTAGGTGCCTTTGAGTTCAGTCATGTCCATCACCGGCCGGTCCACGAACCGCGACACCATCTCCACCAGCGTCGCCACGGACATCTTCGAGGACTCCATGCGCATGGTGCCCCCCTGCCCCATCGACATCTTCAGGTCTCCCGTCGGTGCGCTCGAAACCACCATGCCCTTGCCCGCGATGTTGCCGCTCACCCGCACCTGGTCCTTCCCTTCGCCAATTACCGTGGTGCCCGGTGGCGGGTCGCCGGCCGGCGGCGCGTCGGCCTCCGGTACCGATTCCTTCAGCTTCGACCCGCCCTTGCCCACCACTAGCGCGTACACGTTCTGTTCCTTCGTCTGGCGATGGAGGGTCAATTTGAATCTCTCCGCCAGCAGCGCCTGCAGCATCTCCGGCACTTGCTCCTGGGAAGCGCCCTCCGGCAGTTTGGCGCGCACATCGAACCGCTCCGTGGACATCCAATCCGGACCCGAAACCTGGTATGCCTTCACCCGGTAGGCGATGCGAATCAAGTCGGCTAACGACAGGCTCCCGATATCCACCCGCGCGGCGTCGATCTTCATCCCAATCCGTATCCGGCCCGACGCCGTCATGGCCGCGTTGAGCGGCCCCGCCGGCTTGACGGATGCCACTTCGAAGGCCGGCGCCGCCGCCGGAGTCTGGCCACGCGCCACACCCGCCGCCACGAGCAGCGCGGCGCTCATTGTCCGGAGAAAAGTCTTGGGCATGTTCAATCTTAACCCACCGGTATCCGCTCATCCGCCGCACGCTTGCCGGTTGGGCGCACGGTTCGGTCAGGGTTAAAAGTAGTGCGCCGCTCGCCGGTCAACGGCCCGCAACGCGCCGCCTGATGTTGACCAAAGTAAACATCCAGCCGCGCCCAAAGCGCAGTGCTAACGAAAGGCAGCGCAGAATGTTGCTGCCGCGGTGTGGTGAAACAGACAGGTAATCACTTTCAATTGGAATCGAGGTGCCGGCCGTGGCGTATCTCGGAGCAATCCTGTTCATCCTTATTTTCGTGCTGATCGCTCCGCAATCCCGGATATTCCTGCTCGGGTTGGCGACCGGCGCGGGCGTGTGGATCGCCAATTGGGCGCCGTTTTCCTACATCTTATTGCTGATTCTGCTGGCGGCGCCTTTCGTCGGCATGTATCTCGTGCATACCGCGCCGCCAAGGGTGGATGAGGAGAACCCGATGGCCAAGTACCGCCGGGAACTGCCCATCGATGACGACTGAGTCAGACCGCCGATAGCGCGCGCGGGCGGGCGTTGGCCAGGAACTGTTTGGCATCCGCCGCATCCTCGGCGAGGATTGCTCCCAGCTCGACGTGCCCGCCGCTTTCCGAAGTCCACCGGCCCTCGATCAGTTGAAATTCCGCGGTGTCTCCCCGGCCCGGAATCACCACCCGCAGCCGCTCCGCCGAAGCCCACAACAATAGAGCGTCAACCTGGCGCCCTCCTGGAAAAACGATAAGCGTGTACATCTGTCACCTCCCTGATTGCGATTGTGCGATGGATAATGCGGGATTACTAACCTAACTTTGGATATGAACCGGTCGGTTTAGGACTATCCATCACAGCGCGGTATCCTGGTCGGCATGGCCACCCTCGGACTCGTCGAATACCCCGATGCCCCTGCCGAAGTGCGTGCGGTCTATGACGACATCATGGCCACCCGCCACATCAACTGGATCAACAATTTCTGGAAAGCCCTGGCCCACGATCCTCCCACCCTGCGGCGCACCTGGGAAAGCATCAAGCAGATCATGGCTCCCGGAGCCCTGGACCCGCTCACCAAGGAGATGATCTACGTGGCCGTAAGCGCCACCAACCAGTGCGCCTATTGCATCGCCTCGCACACCGCCGCGGCGCGCAAGGCGGGCATGACGGACGCCATGTTCGCCGAACTCATGGCCGTGGCCGGCATGGCGAATGAAACCAACCGCCTGGCCAGCGGATACCAGGTCGAAATCGACCAGCCCTTCAAGACGTAACCCGGCGTGGCGGAAGTTGCTCATGGCGCCTGCGGCGTCTCCAGCGAATGATGAAAATGCCGCTGCCCATCGGGATACCGTTCCCGCACACTTCACTTCACCCGGCGGTACACTTCTTCCCGGTCTCCCACCTTCACCACGAGGACGAGCAGAGCTTCATCCCGAATCTGATAGATGGCGCGGTAGTTCTTCCCCGGCCCTACATAGACCCGATAGAGCTTTTCCTTCGTCTTCATCTTCTCCACGCCATGAGGACGTGGATTCTCTTCGAGGCGGAGAATGTCCCGGTTCACCTGCCTGCGGACGTGAGGATCGAGCTTGCGGAGGTCCCTTTCGGCGGCGGGAGTGACTTCAACGCGGTAGGCCAGGACTCAGTCCCCCAGTTTCCGCATAAGGTCACGGAGTGAGATGGTCCCCTTTTCTTCCGCTTCCGCCAGAGCTGCGCGGGCGTCTTCCAGGTCGATTCGGTCCATTTCCTCCTGGGCCAGGAGCTCCAGGAGGCGGAGGTCTTCTATCGGGATGATGGCGGCCAGGTCTTTCCCACGGCGGGAGACAATCGTCCGCTCCTTTCCGTAGGCGGCGCGGTTTACGACATCCGGAAACTCTTCCCGCGCTTTCGAGACATTAAGACGTGTCATGATGGTGTACCGCTCGTACAATCTGTACCAGTCCACATCCAGTATCGTCGGAAGTTGCCCGGCTTTGCAAGGCGGAAAAGTGAGGGCGCGGCGTCCCCCGCACCTACCGTCTTCTCCGCTTCCTCCGCGTCTCCGCGGTCTGCCTCCGCATCTTCGCGTCAACAAGCATCCCCCAAACTCCCAGCGAACCCGGTTCCCGCGCGAAGACTTCGTCCCATCGTTCTGTTTCCGCCACGATATAATCTAGTGTTGCCGACCGCCGATCGTCATACCGGAGGAATCCCCGTACTTGCCTGAACTGCGTAAGGACCCCATCACAGGGCGATGGGTCATTATAGCCACGGATCGCGCCAAACGCCCCAGCGATTTTGTCCGGCAGGTGGTGCCGCCTCCCACAACCGCCATCTGCCCTTTCTGCTACGGAAATGAAAACAAGACACCACCCGAGGTGCTGGCCTACCGCACCTCCGGGAACCGCGACCAGCCCGGGTGGCGCGTGCGCGTCGTGCCCAATAAATTCCCCGTCCTCGGCATCGAAGGCGAGTTGAACCGCCAGGGCGAGGGCATGTACGACAAGATGAACGGCATCGGCGCCCATGAGGTCATCATCGAAGGGCCCGACCACGACAAGACCCTTGGCAACATGTCCGAGAAGCTCATCGAAGAGGCCCTCTGGGCCTTCAAGGAGCGCGTCAACGATCTCAAGAAAGACCGCCGCTTCCGTTACATCCTCCTCTTCAAGAACCATGGCGACGCCGCGGGCGCCACGCTGGAGCATCCGCACTCCCAGTTGATCGCGCTCCCCGTCATCCCCAAGCGCGTCAAGGAAGAGGTGGACGCCGCCAAGATCTTTCACGATCTCAAGGAGCGCTGCATCTACTGCGACATCATCCGCCACGAGACCGCCGCCGGCGTGCGACTGATCAGCGAAACCGACCGCTTCACCGTGCTCGCGCCCTATGCGCCGCGTTTCCCCTTTGAAACCTGGATTCTGCCCAAGCGCCACGAATCCCATTTCGAGGATGCCGACGGGTCCACCGTGGCCAACCTCGCCTGGATCCTCCGCGCCACTATTCGAAAGCTCGAAAAGGTGCTGGAAGGGCCGGCATACAATTTCATCGTGCACAGCGCGCCCGTCCAGGAAGGTCCGCTGGCTCACTACCACTGGCACATCGAGATCATTCCAAGACTGACCAATGTCGCCGGCTTCGAATGGGCCACCGGCTTTTACGTCAACCCGACTCCGCCGGAAGAGTCCGCCAAGTTTCTCAGGGAGGCCGGACTCGGATAGCCAACCACACTCCGGTTGCATCTCTATGGCGCGGTCTGATATAACCGTCCTGCGTTCTCATGGCGGACAAGAACAAGAGTGCGGCGGATTCCCGGATCGCTGACAGGCGCATGGCGAAACCCCAGGCATCCCGAAACACCAAGAATCCCGCTCCCGTTCCCACGGCGGAAGCGTCCCGTGCCGCCCTCGCCCTCACGCAGTTGAAAACGTTCGAAGCCGCCATGAAGCTATTCCACGCGCGCCGGTTCACCGAAGCGCGCGTTCTCTTCCAGCAGGCAGCCGCCGGCGCCGAACGCGACGTCGCCCAGCGCGCCCAACTGCACATCGCCATGTGCGACCGCCGGCTCCAGCAGACCACGGTCAGTTTCGGCACCGCCGAGGAATGCTATACCTACGGCGTGGCGCTGATCAACGCGCGCAACGCCGCCGAAGCCCGCATCCACCTGGAGAAGGCGTTGGCCATTGCTCCCGGCTCCGACCATATACACTATGCGCTGGCGCTGGCCCAGGCACTTTCGGGCGATCTTGCCAACGCCCAGGAGAATCTCCGCCGCGCCATTGAACTGGAACCGCGCAACCGCATGATCGCGCGCCAGGATGCGGATTTCGCTCCGCTGGCCCACCAGGCCCCGCTCCGGGCCCTGCTCTATCCGGAAAAGAAGGCGTGGTAAAGATGTCGACTCTCCGGCCCAGGCCCCTCGCATGGAAGACCACTCCCCACTCCGCGTAGTCGCCATCGGCGGGGGTACCGGCCTGTCCAGTGTCCTCGAAGGGTTGAAGCACTACGCCCGGCCCACCGGCCCCGCGACGCCCGCGGTGGACATCACCGCCATCGTCACCGTGACCGACGATGGCGGCAGTTCCGGACGCCTGCGCCGCGAGTTCGACGTGCTCCCGCCGGGCGACATCCGCAACTGCATGGTCGCCCTCAGCGAAGACTCCGCGCTGCTGTCCCGCCTCTTCCAGTACCGTTTCCAATCCGGCCGCGGGCTCAAGGGCCACAGCTTCGGCAACCTCTTCCTCATGGCCCTGACCCAGATCCTGGGCGATTTCCCCGACGCTGTGAAGGCCTCCTCGGAAGTCCTCAAAATCGCCGGCCGCATCTACCCCAGTACCACCGCCAACGTGTCACTGGAAGCCACCCTCGCCAACGGCGCCGTCATCGTCGGCGAAACCCAAATCAGCCGCAGCAAGCATCGCATCCAGTCCATTCGCCTGCGGCCGCGTAAGGTCCGCCCCATGCCCGCCGCACTCACCGCCATCGCCGGGGCCGACGTGATCACCCTCGGCCCCGGTTCGCTGTTCACCAGCATCGTTCCCAATCTGCTGGTGGAGGGCATCGCCGCCGCCATCCGTTCCTCGCCCGCCCTCAAGTGCTACTTTGTCAACCTCATGTGGCAGCCCGGCGAAACCGATGAATTCCGCGCCAGCGATCACGTGCGCGCCGTCCACCGCCACGCCGGCGGCAAGTTCCTGGACTACGCCGTGGTCAACGTCCGCTCCATCACCAGCGCGCTGAAGAAGCGCTACGCCAGGCAAGCCGCCCTCCCGGTGGAGAACGATATCGACGCCCTCATGAAGATGGGTCTGAAGGTCGTGGCCGGCAACCTCTCCAGCGATACTGACAAAATCCGCCACGACCCCGCCGCCACCGCCGCCGTCGTGATCAAGCTGGCACAGGAAGGCCGCCGCCGCAAGCACGCATAATAGTAGTAATGCACAAGCCCGTAACCATCGCGATCCTCGCCGCCGGACTCGGCACCCGCATGAAGAGCCGTCACGCTAAGGTGCTGCACAAGGCCGGTGGCAAGACTCTTCTCCAGCACGTCATCGATACCGCGCTCGCTCTCGCCCCGCCCGAGCGAATCTTCGCCGTGGTCGGGCACCAGGCCGATC
>JADGNT010000242.1 GCA_017883345.1 Candidatus Solibacter sp.
TGAATTTTCGCGGTTCTGAGATTCACCAGCGCGGACTGCAAATCGGTTTCGAACTGGACGCGCTGCAGTTCCAGGCGGTCCAGATCGACCTGCGCAATATCGCCCGCTTTGTAGCGCTCACTGCTGACCCCCAGCAGGCGGTCGTAATACGCGAGGTTCTCGGTGGCCAGCGCCACCACCGATTTTTGCTGCAGCGCCTGCACGAACGCATTGCGGAGGCTGAACAGAAGAGTTCTCTCCTGGTCCGCCAATTGAGATTCCGCGACCGCCGTGCCCTTCTGCGCACTCTCCAGCCGCAACTCCCGCTTGCCGCCCCGCTCGTGGAGATAGCTGGCCGAGACCAACGGCAGGGTGCTCCCAAACGGGCGATAGGGGTTGCCGTTGAAGGGGGCGATCTGATCGAACGTCGTCGTCATGTCCGGATTGGGACGCAGATAGGCGGTGGTTTCCTGCGCTTTCGCCTCGTCGATGCCGGTGCGGCCGGCGAGCAGAGTTGGATTCGTGGCTTCGAACTGGTCCCTAACCTGTTGCCAGGTCAGGGTCTTCTGCGCGAACGCCCCCACCGGCACGGTGCCGGCAATCGCGGCGACAATCCACACGCACCGCGTCAGGCGCTGCATTTGACCTCCGGCATGGCACTCCTCTTCTCAAATCTATCCGCTTCCGGCTGCGAGCAGCGCCTATCTTTTGGCACAAGTCAGCCTATCTTTTGGCAGAGGCCTTGGCCCGCGACGCCGATTGACCCTAGAATCTAGTAGGGGCATCGTCGAATGGCATTCCGTCGCATGGAAGGAACCCCGCGAGTGGCGCTTGCGGGCCTTTTGATCGTTGTCATCGCCGTGATCGATTGGCGGGTAGACCTCAACTTCGCTTTTGCGTTCCTCTACCTCTTGCCTATTCTCCTGGCTGGTACGGTCCTGTCGCGGGGGCAGGTCGTACTCACGGCGCTCCTGTGCACGGTTCTCTCCGATTTCTTCGATCCTTTCCCTTTTGCGCTCGCGACCTCCCTCCCACAGGACATTCTGGTCTTTGCGGCCTTGGCTGGTTGCGGTCTGTTCTCATGCGAGGTGACAAAGCGCAGCCGGCGAGAGGCCGAAGACCGCCACCGGGTCGAGTTGGAGGTGACCGCCCGGCGCGAAGCGGAAGAGCAACTCGAATTCCTGATTGAGAGCAGTCCCGCGGCAATTCTGACGATGGGCGCGGACTTCCTGATTCTGCGGGCGAATCCGGCGGCGTACCGGCTATTAGGACTGGGGCAGGGAGAACTTCCCGGGAGATCGATCCGCCAATACATCCCGGCCCTGGGGCGCGTGTCTCCGTCGGAGCCGCGCCAAACCTTCCGCACCGAAATGCAATGCCGCGGCGAGCGGGGAAACGGAGAAGTCTTCCTGGCCAACGTGTTCTTCTCCACGTACAGTACGGCATTAGGGCCGAGGCTGGCCGCAATGGTGGTAGATGCCTCGGAGGACTTGCGAGACCGCGAAGAGTCGAATCTGGAGCAACTGCTGGCCGGCTCGCGAATTCTGGTAGCAGCGGTCTCGCATGAAGTCCGCAACGTTTGCGGCGCGATCACGATCATGCACGAAAACCTGGTTCGCAGTGGAGTACTGAGAGGTAATCAGGATTTCGAGGCGCTCGGCTCTCTGGTTGAAACCCTCAACCGGATTGCCTCCATGGAACTGACGCAAAGCTCGAGCAAGTCCCAGACCGGTGTGATCGACCTGTCCGAAGCGCTGGACGATCTTCGAATCGTACTCGAACCTTGTTGCCACGAAGCGGACATTGCCGTGCACTGGGATATCGCTAAGGAACTCCCTCCTGTCTGGGCCGACCGCCATAGGCTATTGCAGGTTCTGTTGAACCTTACGCAGAATAGTGAGCGAGCCCTGCGGGATGCGGACGTAAAGCGAATCGACGTTTCGGCATCCGTGGGAAAAGGCGTCGTATCGGTCAGAGTCACGGATACGGGGCCGGGGATCGGCTCGATCCCAAAGCTCTTTCAGCCGTTCCAGCAGGGCGCCGAATCAACCGGTCTGGGATTATATATATCGCGCGCTTTTGTACGGTCGTTCCGCGGCGAGCTCAGGCACGACCCGTCGATGCCAGGGTGTTCCTTTGTCATCGAACTGGCCATGGCCGGTTCCGGCGAATTGCAGCAGGAACGGATAGGCGGGAATGGAACGAATACGGCTGTTGTTGGTCGATGACCACATTCTGTTTCGAGACGGACTGAGCCGGCTTTTAGCGTTGGAGCCGGACTTGGAAGTAGTAACGTGCTGCGGGACAACTGCCGAAGCTCTCGATACAGTGGGCCGTGAGCCGGTCGATATGGTTCTCCTGGATTACGATCTCGGCGAGGATCACGGGAGTCACTTCCTATCCTCAGCTCGTCGCGCCGGCTATTTAGGAAAGGTCTTGATGGTCACGGCCGGAATGACGGCCAAGGAATCGTCGACCGCGCTGCGTCTCGGAGCGTCGGGCATCTTCCTCAAACACAATTCTCCGGGCACGCTTGCCAAAGCCGTCCGGCTGATTATGGGTGGAGAGATTTGGGTCGATCCCAAAGTGATTCAACTCATGGCCGATCGGGTTGACCAACGGGAGGATGAGAGAGTCAGCCCCCTGTTGACGGAGCGCGAGCAGCAAGTCCTCCGAGGCATATTCGAGGGCCTCAGCAATAAGGAAATTGGCGCCCAACTCGGGGTTACGGATGGCGCAGTCAAGGCGACACTGCAGCAGTTGTTTCAAAAGACGGGGGTCCGAACACGCAGCCAACTGGTCAGGATCGCGCTGGAAGGCTCGCTCGGGCCGCAGCGGTGATGGGAGGGACGAAAGCGACTCCGGCGTGAAGTGTCTTCATGCCGGCGGATTTCGTCGTTCAAGCCATCGAACATGTGCGACCTCCTTGAAGTGAGTTCATCTTTCACCTGCCACCAGGGACTCGAGCGCCCGCGCGACGCGAGCTTCCAGCCGTTCGAGCGGTTCGGCCGCGCCGGCAGGCAGCCTGGCATCGAAGACGCCCGACGGCTTGACGGTGGAGACATGGGTTCGGACACCGTCGGAAGCCAGCAGCACATGCAACGGGAAATAGACCCCGGCCGCGCGGTCCAAAGCCAAACCTTCAAACACCAGAAGAGGACAATCCACCAGCAAAACCCGGCATCGCGCCGGCCGCTTGCGGGATTCTCCGGGCCAGGTGGCAGGCATGTCCATCTCGCCCGCGATCTCCAGATCGCTGGCATTCAACGCTGCGCGAACCAGCTTCAGAGCCTTGTCAAACCGCTCTTCGATGGCGTATGTGTGCCCGGCTGCTACGGCGTTCATGGGGTCCCTTCGAATGTTGATAGCGCAAGTTTGGGGCCACTTCTATTTGCTCGAAGGTCTGAACAGGTTCTCTTGAGCCTCAATTCGTAGAGTCGGCTTTCAGCCGGCCATGCCCGCTTTCTAGCGGGCAATCCAGACCGGCAGAAACCTCGGCACGAATGCCGAGGTGGCCGCCTGGAAAGGCGACTCTACGGAGCCGCTGACGTGGCGAACTTTATCATTCGGTCGAAGTACTATTTCGCCCGCAGGCGCCGCCATTTGCGCTTGGCCCAATCGAGACAGCGTTTCGCCCAGGTGAAATGGTCACTGAGCAGGACCAGCCCGACCAGCATGAGCGGAATGCCGGGACCGGGCACCAACGGCAGCGCCAGGATGGCTCCCACCAGCAAAGCCAGGAAGCCGGCGCAGATCCGCAGATGTTTGCGCACGACGGCCATACGGGTCAGGCCCGGAGAACGGCGCGCATGCCGATCTTCTCGATGGCCTGCGAAAGCTGGGCGCGAAACCGCCCCAGCAGAGCCATCGCGGAGGCGTCCGGCAGGCCGTCATGCGGCGGCGGGATCCTCATTACATGAATCTCCGTCTGTGAACCGTGGGCGGAGACCACGATATGAAGGGGCGCGAGGGCGGCGGCCCCGGGATGTCCGGAGGGCCCATGGAGCACGGGCGTCGCAGGACCGGCGAACAGAACCAGACAAGGCGGCGTATCGACCAAGAGCCTGCGTTGCAAGTGCCCGGAGAGATCCAGTTCGCCGGTAATCTTAAGGCCGGCCTCGGCCAGCACGCGGCGCAGCGATGTCACGGCCTCATCGAAGGGCTCCGGGATGGAATAGGTGGTGGTTGCGGGCTCGTCAGCCATATTCAAAGGGGACAGGAGCAAGTTCGGGTCCACTCGCGGCTCCAATCAGAGCCGCGACCGGGGTACCCTCTGGGTCGGGAGCGGAAACGGTGCGGCTGTCCGGTTTGGGAGAACTTCCGGCCGGTACTGTACGCTTTCAGTCTTCGGCGGACGGCTCGCCGTCATCCTTGTGGAAGCCGTACTTCTCCATGCGATAAATCAGGGTACGCCGGCTCAAATCCAGAAATGCCGCGGCTTTGGTCTGGTTCCAATCGAACTTGCGGAGGGCTTGCAGAATCAGTTCCTTCTCCAGCGCCTCCAGGCTGAGGCCCTGCGGCGGCAGTTGGAAATGGACGGTTTCCGACACCGGTTTTTCGCGCCGCAGAAAGTCCGGCAGGTCGCTCAAGCGGATCTCATCGCCGACGGAGAGCACGGTAAGCCGCTCGATGATGTTCTCCAGTTCGCGCACGTTGCCGGGCCAGCGATAGCCGCTGAAATACGGCACCAACTGGGGCGGCAGCCTGAGATCCGGCAGGTTGTGCTTCTGTTTGGCTTTGACGAAGAGCGATTGCACCAGTTCGGGGATGTCGTCAGAGCGCTCGCGCAGCGGCGGCAGTTCGAGCGGGATCACCGCCAGGCGGTAGAACAGATCTTCGCGAAACGCCCCGTCTTCGATCAGGTTTTGCAGATTGCGGTGAGTGGCGGCGATGATGCGGACATCCACGTTGAGCGGAGCGGAGGCGCCGACTTTTTCGATTTCGCCATGTTGAATGAGGCGCAACAGCTTCACTTGGAGTTCCACCGGCAACTCGCCGATTTCGTCGAGGAACAGGGTGCCTCCATCGGCGCTCTCCACCTTGCCGCGCTTGGGCGCAAAGGCTCCGGTGAACGACCCCTTGGCGTGGCCGAAGAGTTCCGATTCCATCAGGTCCTTGGGAATGGCGCCGCAGTTGATGGTGACAAACGGCTGGTCTTTGCGGCGGCTGTTCTGGTGGATGGCGCGCGCCAGCAATTCCTTGCCGGTGCCGGTTTCGCCGCGGATCAGCACGGTGGAATCGCGCTGCGCCACGCGGGCAGCCATTTCGAGCACGTGCAGCAACACCTTGGATCGCCCGGTGATGCTCTCGAATCCGTACTTCCGATCCAGGCTGAGGCGCAGGCTGCGCACTTCCTCGACCAATTGCCGGTGCTCCACGGCGCGGTTCACCACCAGCATGAGTTCTTCGTAATCGATCGGCTTGGTGATGTAGTCGTAGGCTCCGGCCTTCATGGCCGCGACAGCGGTCTGCACGGTGCCAAATGCGGTAACCATGACGACGGTGGTCCGCGGATACTGCTCGCGAACCTTCTTCAGAAGATCCAGTCCGGAGACGCCGGGCATCTTCAGGTCGGTGATGACGAGCGCGGGAGCATTCTCCTCGATGGAGCGCAGGGCTTCATCGCCGTTGGCGGCGGTGGTGGCGGAATAGCCGGCCTCTTCGAGTTGCAGTTGGGTGATGCGGCGCAGGCTTTCGTCGTCATCCACTACCAGTATGGTCTTATGATTCATTCTGCCTTTCGCGATGCAGCGGCAACTGGACCGAGAAGGTGGTGCCCTTATGCGGGTTGGCTTCCGCGCTGAGGATGCCGCCGTGCTGTTCTACGATCTGATGCGCCACGGAGAGCCCTAGGCCGGTCCCACTCTGCTTGGTGGTGAAGAAGGGATCGAAGATGCGGTCGCGATCCGCGGGGCCGATGCCGCAACCCTCGTCCCGCACCTGGATGAGGACGCGTCCGTTTTGCGGCCCCGCGGCGAGCAGCACGCCGCCGCCTTCGGGCATCGCCTGGATGGCGTTGATGAGCAGGTTGAGCAGCACTTGGGTGAGCAATTCCGGGTCGGCCTCGAACGGCGTCAGGGCGGCGTCCACTTCCTGGCGGAGGGTAACCGGTGGCTGGCTGGCGGCCGCGTGCGCCGCCAGTTGGATCACGGAATCGAACAGGCTCGCGGCATCGATGGCCTGGTAGTTAGGGGCGCGGGGACGGGCGAAATCCAGAAAATGGGAGAGCAGATGGTTGAGCCGCCGGCACTCCTTGACGATGATGTCCGCGCACTCGGCATCCTTCTTTTCGAGGCGGAGATTGCGCTGCAGAATTCCCGCCGCTCCGGCGATGCTGGCCAGGGGATTGCGGACTTCGTGGGCCAGACCGGCCGAGAGTTGTCCCAAGGCGAACAAGCGTTCGGCCCGTTTCATGCTTTCGAAATTGTCCTGCAGTTTCCGATAGACCTCGGTCAGCCGGCTGGTGGTGCGCTCCAACTCCGCGCGCTGCCGGCGGCCGCGCTCGGCCAGGACCCCGGTCAACACGCCGGCGGCGCAGAACAGGGGGATTTCCCAGAGCTGGTCGATGGCGTAGTTCGGAGAAGTGGTCCAGGTGGTCCAATTGTGGGGAGCATTGGAGAGCGCGGCAAGCAGCGCGGTGGCCAGTCCGCCCAACCATCCGAAGCTCAGCCCGGCGAACACAATCGGCAGGTAGTAGAGATGCTGGAGGGCGTTGTGCCAGTGCAACATGGAGACCGGCGCGATCTGGTGAAGGACGCTGATCGCGACGATTGCGGCGATGACAGCCGCTATACGTGTGCGAATTGTGGTTTCATGCCGCAAGAGCATGGGATTCCCAGGCCAAGGACCAGTCTAACGGGAGGTGGCGGGCGGAACAAGGTGGGACTGGCCTGTGACTTGCAATAAGCTCTCGTTTAACCCAGGATTAAACGAGGACGCGAAGTGAACGTAGCGCTCTTTCCGGTTGCGGACTATTGGTGGCTGTATGTGGCCTTCACCGGGTTGGTGGCGATCCTGCTCGCCATCGACCTGGCGTTGCACCGTCAGGAGCGTCCCATCTCGTTTCGCAACGCGGCGGTCTGGACCGCGGTGTGGATCTCGTTGGCGCTGGCTTTCAGTTGTGTTCTGTATCTGTTCACCGCCGCGCGTTATTCCCCGGGGGTTGGGCGGCAACTCAGCCTGGAGTTTCTGGCGGGATACGTGGTGGAGGAATCGCTCTCGGTGGACAACATGTTCGTGTTTGCCCTGGTGTTCCGCTACTTCGCGGTTCC
>JADGNT010000243.1 GCA_017883345.1 Candidatus Solibacter sp.
CCGCGCACGCACAAGACTGGCACGACGCGAAGAACTCGGCATCAAGGCGCAGACGCGGGTTGAAAATGTAGAAACTCCAGATCCGAGCGAAGCTCGGACCTGGCCGGCATTTGCCGCTGAGCACCCGCTCTCCATGCGGTGCTTAACGTAAGCCGCGACCGCTAGGGCTCGGCTAAGCACCCGCGCGCACCCGCACCGAAATTTCTCTTGACAACTTCCATTATTAAATTATTATTGAATTATGGAACAAGCGCGGGATGGATGAATGAAAAAGAATCCGGAACAAGTCACGCGCTACGCCGACATGTTCGCCGCCATGGGAACCGAATCGCGCCTGCGCATCATGCAACTTCTGCTTTCCGCCCATCCCGACGGGATGGTGGTCGGAGAGATCCTGGAAGAACTGGGGATTTCGGCGTCCAACCTCTCGCACCATCTCGACAAGCTCAAGAACGAGGAACTCATCACGGTGACACGGGCAGGCACCTTTCTGCGGTGCACCGCCAACACCCGAACGCTGCAGGAATTACTCGGCTTCCTCTATGCCGAATGCTGCACCCGGAACCAAGCCGTGAAGCCGGAAACCATCGTTACCATCAAAAAATAAGGAATAGGTCATCATGCCAATTGAAAGCATCACCGACGTTGTAAAAGAAAAGTACGGACAGGCCGCGCTTCGCGTGGTCGCCGGCTGCTCTGGTTCCTGTTGCGGAGGCGCGCCGGCCGACGCCCACTGCTGCGACCCCATCACCGCTAACCTCTACGGCAGCGAACTCGCCGAGTTGCCCGACACCGCGGTCCTGGCCAGCCTGGGTTGCGGCAATCCCACCGCGCTTGCCCAATTGAACCCCGGCGAGATTGTTCTCGATCTCGGCTCGGGCGGCGGCATCGACGTGCTGCTCTCGGCGCGCCGCGTGGGCCCCACCGGCAAGGCCTACGGCCTCGACATGACCGACGAAATGCTCGCCCTGGCCAATTCCAACAAAACCAAGGCCGGCGTCGAAAACGTGGAATTCCTCAAAGGCCAGATCGAGAGCATTCCGCTGCCCGATGCCTCCGTCGACGTCATCATCTCCAACTGCGTCATCAACCTCTCGGCCGATAAGGACCGCGTTCTGGCCGAAGCCTTTCGCGTGCTCAAACCTGGCGGGCGCTTCGCCGTATCGGACGTCGTGACGCGCGGCGAAATTCCCGCCGCGATCCGCCAGCATGTCCTGCTCTGGGTGGGCTGCCTGGCCGGCGCGCTCGACGAAGCCGAGTACCGCGCCAAGTTGTCCGCCGCCGGGTTCGAAGGCGTCGACGTCGAGCCCACCCGCATCTATCGCGCCGCCGATGCGCGCGCATCCCTCGCAGGCATGGGGCTCGACGTGGACGCGATTGCGCCCCTGGTGGACGAGAAGTTTTTCAGCGCGTTTATCCGCGCCCGCAAACCCGCTCGCTGACGGGGTGCCCCCTGGGCCGGGCTCGAATCGGAGCCCCGACCGGGGTACCCCCTTGGGGTCGGGAGGGGTTGCTCCCAACAGCACAATATCACACGGTCGGAGACCTAGTTGACCACGGAACCGGATCGCTCGCCGCCCTCGTCCTCATCCAGCACCGCCGTTTGCAGCGATTCCAACGCTTCCACCACCCGCTCTACCAGATCCTCCGTCTGCGACATCGCCGTGCGCGCCGATTCGATCGACGCGCATTGCGCCTTCCTGTTGTGTTCGATATCCACCAGGTCCGCGACCATATTGTTTTCGAACTGCGAGGTATGCCGGCGGATCTCTTCCACCGTCCGCTCGATCTGCTCGATGCGCGCGTTCAGCACTTCGAAGCCTCGGTCTACCCTGGAAAAAATCACCTCGCTCGCCGCATCGTCGAGCCCCCCGCCTTTGCGTTCCAAGGCCTGCTGGCGATTCGCCGCCAGTTCGCTCTTCATGGCCGCAACCTGCATCCTCAGGGAACTCACCGCTTCGTTTGCCGAGCGATGCATTTCAGCCACGCTCTTCTCCTGGACCTGGAGACGGGCCTCCAGCCGCGCTTCCAGTGGCTGCATCTCCGCCCGCACGACCCCCGTATCCACCGCCGTGCCGCGGCGCGGCGCTCCCCCCGCACCTGGCGCGGCGCGCCGCACCGCCACCATCAACAGCTTCAGCTCCAGCATGACCATCTGCATGCGGGGGCTGCGCGCGTCCGGGTTCTTGTTCAGGCACGGACCCACCAGGCGATCCACTATCGGGCTTCCCGACGAGGGTGCCGGCGTCTCCGTCAGATTGGCCGCCAGCGCGACGCGGCTTTCGCCATCGAAGGCCCTTCGGCCGGTCATCATCTCGAACAGTATGGCGCCGAAGCCAAAGACGTCGCTGCTTGCGTCGGCCGGCCGCCCTTGCACCACCTCCGGAGCCGTATACGGCGTAATCGCCTCGCCCCATCCCTCGGCCGCGGGCAGCAACTCCACGCCGCCGGCCGCCAGCACGAGGTTCGACGGAGTGACCGCCCCATGCACCTTTCCCGTATCGTGCAGCTTGCGCAGGCAATCCGCCAACTGCATCGCGTACCGCAATGCCTCCGCTACCGGCAGCCGCCCTTCGCTCAGCCGCTGGGCCAGCGTCTTCTTATCGTTCAACAGCATATTCTCCATCCCCACGATGACAGCTCTCATCCACAGATTCGAGTGGATCAATCCCGCCGATTCGAGTAGATCAATTCCCTCGTACCTGGGGCAAGTACCCTGTGGACAATAGGGTTCCATACCGGTACCGGTCATACTTTGGTCCTGTCCGAGGTTACTCCCCCGCCACCTCCCGGAAGAACTCCAGCGACTTCGCCGCGCACACCTCCCAGCGGAATTCCCGCGCCCTTTCCCGCCCCGCGAGGCCCAGCGCCTTCCGCAGGTCGGCCGTCCCCAACAGCCGGACCAGCGCCGCCCGCAGTTCGCTCTGGCTCCGCGGGTCTACCAATAGAGCCGCATTTCCAGCCACTTCCGGCAGCGCAGAGACGTTCGACGTGATCACCGCTACCCCCGCCGCCATGGCCTGTGCCACTGGAAATCCAAAGCCCTCGTACAACGACGGGTACACGAACACATCGGCCGCTGCCGTCAACGGCGCCAAATCCGGCTCCGGAATATACCCTAAATACCGCACATACCGCAGCCGCGCCACCGTTTTCTCCGCCGCCCAGCCTACCGGTCCTACCACCACCAGCTCCCAGTGGTCGCGCATCGACTGCGGCAACGATTCGAACGCATCCAGCAGCAGATCCACATTCTTCCGCGGCTCAATCGTGCCCACGAATAACACAAACGGCCGCTCCAATCCGTAGCGCGCCCGCACCTTGTTCACCAGCGCCGCCGGTGGATCGAAGAACGCGTCGGCCACCCCGGAGTGAATCGTGCAAATCTTCTCCGGCGCGATTCCCAGCGTGCGCACCGCGTCCTGCCGCGTGCACTCCGATACCGCGATCAGCCGGTCGGCCCGGCGCGCCAGTTGAGCGAAATTGCGCTCCGCCACCAGATTCGAACGTGGATGCAGTCCCGGCATCAGAAACCCCGTCAGATCGTGCACCGTGGCGGTCAATCGCACCCGCGACGGCGGGCGCCGCACCAGCACGCTGGCGTGGAACACGTCCGCGCCCCGCGTCAGCCAATCCAGCAGCGGCGCCCCCGAGTAGTTGGAGATCGCCAACGCCCCGAGCCCGCTGAACGTGCGCAGCGGACCCGCCACTGAAGCCTCGTGCGTCAGCGCGCGAACCCGCTCCATCCGCGGGAACGTGCACACCGCTGCGCCGCCCGCCGCGCGCCGCAGATGCAGAATCCAATGATAAAGGTAGTTCTTGACGCCCGCGCTGCGCACCAGCAGCGGTGTGGCGTCAATCACAACGCGCATTCCTTCTCCAGTCTGGCATGAATCGTGGGCTGTCATGGCAGATGGGGACAGACAGGCCTGACAGCGAATTTCCGGCAAAGAGCGCCGGAAATTCATGTCAGGCTTGTCAGTCCCCGGGAGTTCACCTCCGCCGGAAGACGCCATCCGCTATCATGCTAGTGCAATGCGCGCGCCCCGCTGGCTCCTCGCCATTTGGCTCTGCTTCCTCGCCCGCGCATTCTTCTATGGCGCCGCGCTCCCTCTCTGGGAAGGCTACGACGAGTGGTCCCACTTCGCCGTCGTCCAGCGCATGGCCTTTCGCGGCGAACCCCTCGTCTCCCGCTTCAGCCAGATTCCCCGCGACGTCGCCGCCTCCCTCCAACTCGCGCCCGTCTCCTGGGAGTGCCGCTATCTCCCGCCCCCCTCCGCCACCTACGACCAGTTCTGGCGCATCCCACCCGCCGAACGCGCCCGCCGCGAATCCGAGTTCCGCGCCATTCCCTCCGCCTGGGCCCTCCAGGATTCCACCGGCAACCTCAAGACCTACGAAGGTCTGCAAGCCCCCCTAGCCGCCTGGATCATGACCCCCGTTCTCCTCGCCGCCCGCCACGCCCATCTTGCCACCCAGATCCTGCTGCTGCGCTGGTTCTCCATGTTGATCCTTTCCCTGGTCATCCCCCTCACCTTCCTCACCGCCCGCTCCGTCTTCCGCCACGACGCCACCGCGTGCGCCTGCGCCGCCATCGTCGCCGCCATGCCCGGCTTCCTGATCGGCATCGCCCGCGTCTCCAACGAGTCCCTCGCCGTCGTCCTCTTCACCCTCCTCCTCTGGCTTTCCGTGGAACCACTCACCCGCCTTCGCTTGATCGCGCTCGGCGCCGTCCTCGGCCTCGGCCTCTTAACCAAAGCCTACTTCCTCGCCGCCATCCCGCCCGTCGCCCTGCTGCTCGTCTTGAATTGCCGCCGCCCGCGGGCCCTCCTCGTGCCGCTCGTCACCCTCGCCATCGCCGCATGGTGGTACCTGCGCAATCTCCTCACCACCGGCACTCTCTCCGGCATGTGGGAATCCGCCGTCCAGCCCACCGCCACGCTCGGCGCCCAACTCCACCAGGCCACCCGTGTCCCCTGGCTCGTCACCATCGATTCCATCCTGTTTTCCCACCTCTGGCTGGGCGCCTGGAGCACCCTCACCGTGCGCAGTTGGATGTACCACCTCTTCTACCTGCTGATCGCTCTCGCCATGCTCGGACTGGCCTTTCGCATGTCCACCAGTGCCATTCGCATCCTCGCCGGTTTCGTCCTCACCTTCTGGCTGGGCCAACTCTATCACGCCAACCTGCTCTCCATGGTCTGGGGTATCGCGACCTCACTGGGCGTCTACCTCAACGCCGTCGCCGCCGCCGAAGTCACCCTCTGCGTCGCCGGCCTGCGTGCCCTTTCGCCCCGCGCCGCCCGCCGCTTCGTCGCTCCCTCGGGTGTCGCCCTCTTCGCCCTGTTCGACCTCTACACCCTCCACATGGTCGCCCTGCCTTATTACACCGGCCTGATCGCGCACCGCCCCGGCGGCCCCGTAGCTAACTTCCACCCCGCCGCCGCAAACTCGGCGGATTTCCTCACGCGTCTCGCCGCCTTCAAGGCGCCCCTGCTCTCCCAACCTGTGCTCGCCGTGTTATGGGCTTTCTACGCCGCCGCCACCCTCGGACTAGTGGCGCTCAGCTTCGCCGCCGCCCGGCGCGAATCTTCCCACTGACCGCAGCGGGGCATCCCAGCACCTGGAATGCCCCGCCACCGCTGGCTACTGCTTGTCGAAAACGCTGGTTGCGGTCATTGGTTTGCCGTCGGCGTCGGTGCCTTTGGCCGTCTGTGTCAGCGTCTTGCCGTCCTTGGAAATAACATTCCGACCCGTCAGATGGTATTTCCCACCGGTCTTTTTTACTTCAAAGCTCGTCGTATTCGCATCCACCCGTTTGACGGCAATGGTGTCAAACGGTCCTCCCGTGGCCGGGTATTCCTTGCCATCGTATTGGAAGGTGTAGCTGAAATTGACAGCCGTACCGTCCGCCATCTCTCCCGTCCTTGTCACCTTTCCTCCACCGTCCGGTGTTGCCTCCCGTACATCGGTCTGGCTCTTAATTGGGTTGGCGGCCGTGGTCTTGGATTTGGCGGCATTGAACTTCCAGGTTCCGGCCGAACTGTCAGCCCCAAACATCCCGATGGCGGTGATCGCTACGCCAATCGCCATTTTTGCTACCATGCTTCGCATAGTTTTTCTGTCCTTTCCGACTTTGACTTCTCCCCGAAAGCTGTCTGGAGTGCAGCGGCGGCCTGACGGACCGCATCGTTGGTGGGAGACACAACCCTCCGGCCGATCGCCCCAACAGCCATCCCCTCAATCAGCCGGGGTGAAGTATATCACGTCCGCAGGCCGGCGATATCCGCAGAATTGTTCCGCGGAATTGTTCCTGTCGCGGCAAAGTAGAAAGTTCCGGTCCGGCAAAGTAGAAAGTTCCGGTTTCAGACCACGCGCCAAAGCACAGGCTGCCATTCCCTCATCCCTGAGCGTGTTTCCTCGCACCGCGGCCGGGTCCCGTCAGGGCCGCGCCGGGGTTGCGCGCCGAAGGGCAGCCTTGACGGGTGGCCGCGATGCAAGACGATGTTCGTTGAGGGAATGGCAGGGAAACGATAAAAGATAATCACATCCGTTAATCGTCTGAAACCGGAACTTTCTGCTTTGCCGCGACACTCGGGATTCCATCCGGATCTTACCGGCGCGGAGAACATTCTCTTGAACGCCTCCCTTCTGGGCTTAAGCCGCAAGAAGACCGAAGCATCTTTCGACGAGATCGTCGAATTCTCCGGGGTGGGCGAATTCATTCACGAGCCGCTTCGCACCTACTCGAGCGGCATGACCATGCGCCTGGCTTTTTCGGTGGCCGTGCAGGTGGACCCGGACCTCCTGATCGTCGACGAAGTTCTCGCGGTGGGAGATCAGGCGTTTCAAACCAAGTGCTTCGAGCGCATCGCGCAGTTCAAGCGTGCCGGCAAGACGCTGTTCTTCGTTTCCCACTCGCCGCAACTCGTCAGACAATTCTGCGAGCGCACGCTCTGGCTCAACCACGGGGAGGCCGTTCTGCTCGGTACGCCCGATGAGGTGTTGAACGCCTACGCCGGTCAACCCCGATAGCTGGTCCGCGCGCCGCGTAGCGGATCGGGTCTTCGAAACGGAGTCCCCACTGCTGCTGACAAAGCTGCCGGCCAGATTGCCGATGGGAGTCTGAAACGTCCGCCATTTCCAGCGGTTCTGCTGACAAAGACGGCTTGGTAGCCGTTGGTGAATCTCTTAGGTGCTGTCTTTGAAGTGGTGAGCGCGGTAGGAATCGAACCTACAAC
>JADGNT010000244.1 GCA_017883345.1 Candidatus Solibacter sp.
GGGCGCACCAGGAGCCACGCCCCCAGCGCACTTTGGACGTGCTGCCGGCCGGAAGGCAAGCAAAGGCACCCTGACGTACATGACCTTCGGGAAACTCGCGCCGTTTTCAGCTTTCGGCTATCGTTTGAGAGAGTGAGCCAGACCAAGATCAGGATCGTCGTCGGCGCCGCCGTTGCCGTCATCGTATTGCTCGCCGTCGGGCAGCGTGCCTGCGACCGCGCCGGGTATTGGCCGCACAGCGAGGAAACCCGCGTCTATACCGGCGCCGCGGCCTGGCCGGCGGACGAGGAACGCAAATGCTCTGCCCTCCCGCGCGAGGATGGCACGATTTTTTTCCTGGGCTGCGTGGAGGGGGCGGAGAACTTCGACGACGCGCGCCCCGTTAAGGTCACCTTCTGGGGCCGAACGCATCGTCCCGACCGCTTCCAGGCGCTGCATTCGGAAGCGATGGAAGGCTGGCGCTGGCGCTGCAAGAAAAGCGGCGAGTCGGTGACGTGCTACGCAGTGAATTAGCGATGAACTACCGTACCGTGATTGAGTCGAGAAACTATGTTACTGGCGACAAGTGATGTTATCGCTAGTTGCGTGCAGCATTTTGTGGAGCGGAGCGATGGTGTCGCGGGAGGCTGCTGCCGAAACGGGGCAAAGGCTAGGGCAAGGGAATCCGGTAAAGGTTGCGGTGAACGCGGACGCGGCGAAACGCATACACGCCGGGTAGGGCGCTGGGAGTGATGGGCAGGGGGATGGCGACCACTCCCTTCATGCTTTTCAGGTCCGCGGTCGACTTGATACCTCCGGCCGGCAGCGTCGGCAGCGATTTACCCGGCGCAATCGAGACCAGAAAGCTCAGCGTGCTGCCCATGCTGCTGAGGTCGAGCACGAGAGCTTTTCCTCCAGGCGCCCATCGCGCGGTGCAATTGACCGCACAGATACGGACCGGAGCGCCGCCGGCCAAGGGAATAGCTTCGGTCACGTACGGGGTGTCTTCGCCCATACTCGCACGCCTCACGATGACCCACTGTTTGTCTGGAGAAATGCTCTGGAAACCGGAAATCGCTGCCGGTAATGCCTTGGTGCGCCCGCTGCCGTCTTCTTTCATGCGGTAGAGGAAATTCGATCCTCCCTCGGCGGCGCGGAAAAACAATTCCCCGTCGGAAGCAAAAAGCGGTTGATCCTCGTCCACCGTGGAAGAAAACTGGCGCGGAGAAAAACGGAGGTCGAGAGAAGCCAGCCACAGGCGGAAATGGCCTTTGTCGTTGGCGGCGAATACGATGCGCTTCCCGTCCGGAGAAAGGCTGAACCTCCGAATGGAGAAATCCGGCAACAGTTGCCGCGCTTGGGCGGTCTCAAGGTCCACCACGTGGAGTTCGCCCGAATCATCGGCGCCGGCGTCCGGCTGCGCGTGGCGCACCCGGTAATAAATCTGTTTTCCGTCAGGAGAGAATTGCGGATCGTAGGCGAAACCTTGGGAGGACAGTTGACGCTCCTTGCCGTTGTCATTCACCCAGAGCGTGCTCTCCACGGTTCCCACCGAGGTAATTAGGGAACGGCCATCCGGCGCCATGGCAAGACCATCCTCCTCGGCCGCGCCCGAGGTGAGCTGTTGGGGCGTGCCGTCCGGGAAAGCCTGCCGCCAAATATGATGATGTCCGCCAGCGTTGGACACGAAATACATCCACTTGCCGTCGGGCGACCAGGCGACGTTGTAACACGCCGCGCCGGGCGGCCCCACCTGTCGTCCCGGCGAGCTGCCGTCGAACGGAACCAGGCGGCACGGCAACCAGATACTGGTATCCATTTCCGCCAGCAGGACCTGCTTGCGGTCCGGCGAAAGGCTGGAGCGGTGGGCCATGCCCTCTTCGCGCGGAGGTACGTAGACGTCGCGGCTGCCGGTGCGGCTTTCATCGCTGGTCACGATCGCCATGTGCAGCCCCCTCTTGATCTCCGAGAAGAGCAGGTGGTGATCGTCGATCCAGGTGAGGCCAGTCGCGTTGGGCAGCATTGTTCGGGCTTCTCCGCCGAGCACCGGCACCGACCACGAATCCCAGTTGCCGACCACGCCATAGGCGATGCGCGAGCCGTCGGGAGAAAACTGCGGATCCATCTTGACTTGCCCGTCATGCGTCAGTTGTACTGGCTCGCCATTGGGCAGCATTTTGACGTAGACCTCTCCGGGACCATAGAGCGCGCTCGGGCCGCGAATGAAGGCCACCATGCGGCCATCGGCGGAGAGGGCGGGATTCACGACGGAATCGGCGAAATCGGTGAGTTGCGTCCACTGCGATTGTTCCGGCATGGGCCGGCTGCGCCCGCGCCAAAAATAGATCGCAGCCACAACCAGAGCGACCACAACCACGGCCACTACGGCGTAGCGGCCGAGGTGTTGCGGGCGGATACTCGGAGCGACTGCCGTCTTGCCCGAGTCCGAGTCACGGCGCAAGCGTTTCAGGTCGGCCCGCATCTCGGCGGCCGACTGGTAGCGCACCTCGCAGTCCTTCTCCAGCGCCTTGTCGATGATCTTTTCCAACTCGGGCGGAATATCGGGGTTGAGCCGGACAACTGCCACGGGTTCACGGTTCAGGATCGCATCCGCCACCGCACCCGAGGTGTCGCCGCGAAAGGGCATGGTCCCGGTCGTCATCTCATAGAGTACGGCGCCGAAGGAAAACAAATCAGTGCGCCCGTCCAGCTCCTTGCCGCGCACCTGCTCCGGCGACATGTAACAGAGTGTGCCGATACTGCCGCCCGGGGTGGTCAACTCCGTGAGCGACGTGTCGCCGGCACAAACCACGGCGGCGTTGGCGACCGTCATTTTCGCCAAACCAAAATCCAGCACCTTGGCTTGGGTGTTCTCGGTGACAAAGATGTTGGCCGGCTTGATGTCGCGATGAACGATGCCTTTGGCGTGGGCTGCCGCAATGGCATCCGCGACCTGGATGGCGAGGTCGAGCACCAGTCCGGTCTCCAGTGGCCTGCCATTGATTCTGTCTTTCAGGCTTTGCCCGCTGAGCATCTGCATGGCGATGAAGGGCTGGCCCGCATGCTCGCCAATCTCGTAAATGGTGCAGATGCTTTGGTGATCGAGGGCCGAGGCCGCCAATGCTTCTCGCCGGAAACGCTCGCGGGCGGCAGCATCGTTGGCCGTGTCGGCGGGAAGGAACTTCAGAGCGACATGGCGGTGGAGGTTGAGGTCTTCGGCCTCATACACCACTCCCATCCCGCCGCTGCCCAGCTTCCGGAGCACGCGGTAATGCGAAATGTTGTCGCCAATCACAAATGGGCCCGGAAGGTCGGGCTGCACATGCTAGGTCGGTTTACGCGGCTAAGTCAATGACTTGGCTACTGACCAGACGCGAACGCACCAAGGACCACTTCGACTGTTAACATTCAGCCCCGAGTGTGCCTGTCATGGGACAAGGACAACGGACTGCGGCAACATCTTTTAGGCCTGAAAAACGGCCGAACCGTAACTGGCAATAATTCCACTTGCTACCAGTATGTGCTGCAAGACGAAATCGCTGGCATCCTAGTCGATCCCCAAGCTCTTCCATATCTTGTCCACGCGTTCCTTTACTTCCCTGCTCATGGTGATTTCGTCGGGCCAGGGACGGGTGAAGCCTTCGCTGGGCCACTTGCGGGTGGCGTCCACGCCCATCTTGGAGCCGAAGTCGGGCAGGCGCGAAGCGTGGTCGAGCGAATCGACGGGGCCGAGCGTGAACTGGATGTCGCGCTCCGGGTCGATGTGGTTGAAGGCGCGGAGCACGACTTCGCGGATGTCCTGCACGTCGCAATCTTCATCCACCACGACGATGCACTTGGTGAACATGGCCTGGCCGAGCGACCAGATGGCGTTCATCACCTTGCGCGCCTGTCCGGGATACGACTTGCGGATGGAGACGATCATCAGGTTGTGGAAGACGCCCTCGACCGGCAGGTTGACGTCCACCAGTTCCGGGATGGTCAACTTCATCAGCGGGAGGAAGATGCGCTCCACGGCTTTGCCCATCCACGCGTCTTCCATGGGCGGCTTGCCGACGATGGTTGTTGAATAGATCGGGTCCTTGCGATGGGTGATGCAAGTGACGTGGAAGACGGGATAGAGATCGTCGAGCGAGTAGAAGCCGGTATGGTCGCCGAAGGGGCCTTCGGGACGAAGCTCGTCGAGATTGACGTAGCCTTCGAGCACGATCTCGGATTGCGCGGGAACTTCCAGGTCCACGGTCTCGCACTTCACCAGCTCGACCGGCTTCTGGCGCAGGAAGCCGGCAATCATGAACTCATCGATGTCGGGCGGGGCAGGAACAATCGCGCAAAACGTGGATACTGGGTCGGTGCCGATGGCGACCGCGACTTCGAGCTTGCCCTTGGGAGCTGCGCCCTCGGGAATGCGGGCGCCACCGGAGGTACGGGCCATGACTTCAACAGAACGGCTTCGGGCTTCGGGCTCCGGGCTCGCGGAATCAGCGGCGGCTGCCGCTCGCATGGCGTTGCGATAATGTTCCGCGCCAATCTTGTGGCGCTGCCAGTGCATGCCGGTGGAGCGCGCGTCGTACACCTGCATGCGGTACATGCCGACGTTGCGCTTGCCGGTGCGCGGGTCCTTGCTGATAACGCAGGGTAGGGTGATAAAGCGGCCGGCGTCCTGCGGCCAGCACTGAAGGATGGGAAAGTCGAGCAGCGAGAAATTATCGCGCTGGATGACTTCCTTGCACGGCCCGCTGCTCACCGTTTTCGGAAAGAATTTGCCGAGGTCGGCGAGCATGGGCAGCATCTTGATCTTTTCGAGAAACCCCTGCGGGGACTTCACGTCCATGAACATGCGCAGGCGCTCGGCGATTTCGTCGAGCGAATTGACGCCCAGCGCCAGGTTCATGCGGCGCACGGAACCGAATTGGTTGATCAGGACGCTCGCGCCGGGATGTCCCTTGACGTTTTCGAAGAGCAGCGCGGGACCAGTCTTCTTCATGACCCGGTCAGCGATTTCGGTGATCTCGAGGACCGGGTCCACTTCGGCGCGCACGCGCTTCAATTCTCCGGCGCGCTCCAAGGCGGTGATCCACTCGCGGATATCGTCAAAGGGCATGATTGTTTCCGAAAGCGCGATTATAACTGCGGGCGCCGGGCTCCAGGCTTTGGGCCCCGGGATTCAGGGTCCAGGCACGGCAGTTCCAGCACGAAGCGGGTTTCGCCCGTTTCGGTGCGCTCGTAGCGCAGATTCCCGCCATGCTTCTCGGCGATCTGGCAACTGACCCACAGGCCGAGTCCCGTGCCAACATTTGTCTGGGTGGTGAAGAAGGGTTCGAAGAGCCGCGATGCCAGGAGCGGCGGCACGCCCGCCCCGTTGTCACTCACGACCAACTCGCAGCCGGTTTCCGTCGAGCGCCCGGACACCTTGATCTCACCGCCAACCGGTGCGGCGGCGATCGCATTCGCCAACAAGTTCGCAATCACCTGCCGGATTTCACCTGAGACCCCCAGCGTCCTGAGATCGCTGGGTATGTCGGCGGAGAACCGCAAACTGCGGGAGTCGATCTTGCGGCGAAAAAGTTGAGCGACGCCCTGGACCAGTTCCGCGAGCGAGATCGTACACGGGGGAGCGTCTTCCCGATAGAAGCCGAGGGTTTGGCGGACGATGTGCGCAACGTGGCGTAGCTCATTGTCCGCATCGAGCAGCATGGTCCGGAGGTGCTCGGGTGTAGCCGGATCCGAGTGGGCGACGTAAACAATGTTGGTGACCGCTTCCAGGGGATTGTTGATCTCGTGCGCGATGGTGGCAGCCATGCGGCCCGCCGTCGCCAGCGTCTCCGAACGGCGGAGGGCCGCTTCCGCCAGTTTGCGGCCGGTGATGTCCATGGAAACGCCGATCAGGCGCTCCGGGGTCTTATCGGCATGGCGGGACAGAATGCCGCGGGTGAAGGTCCAACGGATACTTCCGTCGGGATGGACCTTGCGGTACTCAGCCTCGTAATTACCATCCTCCTGTACAACGCGCTGGATCGCTTCCCGGGCGCGGTCACGATCGTCGGGATGGATGGTGTTGATCCAGCCGTCGAATGTACCGCTGAACATCTCCAGTTTCAGGCCGTGGATGGGGGCGACCTGGTCGGTCCAGCGCACATTGCCGCTTTTCACGTCCCATTCCCAAACGCCCATGCGCGCGGTTTCCAATGCCAGCGACAGGCGCTCGTTGGCGGCGCGAAGCGCGTCTTCGGCTTCACGCCGATCGGTGAGGTCCATCGACACGCCAAGCCATTTGCCTTCCCCGCGATGGTCCACAAAACGCCGGCTGTGCGCGAGGTGCCAGCGGTACGCGCCGTCATGGCGGCGGATGCGGTACTCCTGCGAATACTCTTCCCCGGTGGCAAAAGAATGACGGGCCGCGGCCAGCACGCGCCCGAGGTCGTCGGGATGGATCAGCTTCAGGCTTTCGCCGTCGCGGATCTGCTCCAGCGTAAGACCGGTGAACTCGAGCAGTCGTTGATTGCAATACTCGAATCCGCCCTGCGCGCCGTACCACACGTAGATGGGCAGCGCTTCGGTAACAAACCGATACCTCTCCTCGGTTTCGTGGAGGGCGGCTTCCGCCGCCGCTTCCGGGGACACAGGTTTTGCATCAAGCTCGTTCATCGAGGACATGGTGGCGCGAGGATTGTACGAGAAAAACGCTGACTCTGCCGGACACAACGTACGATGCAGCAAAGCAGGTAGACGCGCATCTCAGGCGCGCAATATACTCGCGAGTCGCGGAATCGAAGTTCGTAACCCGACCCTTTGCAGACCGCATGAGAATCTTCCGTGTCCACCGGCTGTGGTTGATGGCTCTCCTGTGCCCCGTTATCGCGGCGGCGCAGCAGCCGGCGCTGGACCTGAAGGCGGCGCTCGCGACAGCCGAGTCAAACAATCTGGAATTGCGGGCCGCCCGCCAGCAGCGCGCGCTGGCCATCGCCGGAATCACGACTGCCGGACAGCTTCCAAATCCGACGGTGAGTTTCACGGCAGCACGCGACACGCCCCACGAAGGCATTTCGCTCGACCTCCCGCTTGAACTCGGCGGCAAACGCGCCAAGCGGCTCGCCGTGGCGCGCGAGGAGCAGAGGTCGGTGGAGATCGACCTCTCGATATTGGAAAGGCAGATCCGCCGGCGTGCGCGCGAAGCTTTCTTCCGCGCGCTCTCGGCCGGCGCCCAGACGGAGCAGTCCAAGGCGGCTCTCGGCCTCGTGACGCGTACGCGT
>JADGNT010000245.1 GCA_017883345.1 Candidatus Solibacter sp.
TCGAGGAACTGGAGACTTTGCAGCCGGACCGGCTCTTGCGCGACCTGCGGGAGTTGCGGCTCCGGATGGTGGAATAAGGGATCAATGCGGGCTCATTCGGTACTTGGTTGTCTGCTGTTCGGTGGTAGCGTCTGGGCGCAGCAGTACGTGATCTCGACGATCGCGGGCGGCGCGCCTCCGCCAACACCCGCCAGCGCGCTGGCCGCTTCCATCGGAGATCCGGCGCGGCTGGCCACGGATGCGGCCGGGAACGTCTACTTCGGCAGCCTGCACTCGGTGTTCAAAGTGGATGCCGGCGGCACGCTGACCCGCATCGCGGGCAACGCGCGCGCCGGAAATTCCGGGGACGGCGGCCCGGCGGCCGCGGCGCAGTTGAACTTTCCGATGGGCATCGCGACGGATGCGGCGGGCAACGTGTTCGTGGCGGACCGGGATGCCTCGGTGGTGCGCAAGATCGCGGCCAACGGGACCATTACCACCGTGGCGGGCAGCGGAACCCCGGGGTTCGCGGGCGACGGCGGCGCGGCCACCAGTGCCCAGATCAACGGCCCGTTCGGCGTGGCGGTGGATGCCGCCGGCAACCTCTACATCGCCGACACCGGGAATGAAGTGGTGCGCAAGGTGTCGCCGGACGGCACCATGTCGACGGTTGCGGGGACCGGCACGCGCGGCGATCTGGGCGATGGCGGAGCGGCGCGCAACGCGTGGCTGGACGGACCCGAGGGTGTGGCCGTGGACGCGGCGGGGAACCTGTACATCGCCGACACGTTCAACGGGCGCATACGCCGTGTGGGCACGGACGGCACGATCACCACCGCGGCCGGCGTGGGCTCAACCGGCATCTACAGTGGCGACGGCGGCCCGGCGAAGAACGCCGGTATCTCGCTGCCAACGGATGTAGCGGTGGACCGCGCCGGGAACCTGTACATCGCCGACTTTGGCAACAGCAAGGTCCGCGTGGTGACCAACGGCGTCATCAACACCGTGGCGGGCAGGACCAACGGCGTTCCGCCGATCGACGGCGAAGCGGCGGTCAACGCGCGGCTGGAAGGGCCCACGGGCGTGACGGTCGATCGCAGCGGCGCCATCTACTTCGTGGAGGCCGGGATCGGGTCGGGCACGGGCCTGGCGCGGGGCGATTTCAAGGTTTGGAAGGTCTCGACGGCGGGCGTGCTCACCACGCTAGCGGGGAACGGCATCCCCAATTTTTCGAATGACGGCGCGCCGGCGACGGCCGTGCAACTCAACGGGCCGACGGGAGTGGCGGTCTCCCGGTTGGGCGTAATTTACATTTCGGACACGCAGAATCAGCGGGTGCGCGCCATGTCGACGGGCGGCGCCACGCTGATCACGCTGGCGGGCAATGGAGTGGCGGGGTTCAACGGCGAGATCGTATTGCCGCGCACGGCGCTGCTCAACCGTCCGCTCGGGGTGGCGGCGGATGCGCTGGGCAACTGGTATGTGGCGGACACGGCCAACAGCCGGGTGCGGAAGGCGCAGCCGGGCGGCAACCTGTTCACCATCGCGGGCAATGGAAACGCGAGCTACTTCGGCGATGGCGGCGCGGCGACGAAGGGCAGCGTGAACCAGCCGGAAGGCGTGGCGGTGGACTCGCTGGGCAACGTATACATCGCGGACACCTTGGATCACGCGGTGCGTAAAGTGACGCCGGATGGTGTAATCAATACCCTGGCGGGGACCGGCAATCCGGGCTACGCCGGCGACGGCGGGCCTGCGATTCGAGCACGCCTGAGCGAGCCGCGCGGGGTGGCGGTGGACGCGGATGGCAACGTCTACGTGGCGGACTCGGGGAACAACCAGGTGCGGCGGATCGACGCGCTGGGGACGATTACGACGGTGGATACGGGCGGCGCGCTGAGCGATCCGCGGGGCGTCGCGGTGGATGGCGCGGGGAACCTGTACATCGCCGACACCGGCAACCACCGGGTACGCCGCGTGTCGCCGGGGGCGCTGGTGACGACCATCGCGGGCAACGGGACGTGCTGTTACTCGGGCGATGGCGGACTGGCGTTGGATGCCCAGTTGAACCAGCCGTGGGGCGTGGCGGTGGATGCCAACGGCAACGTCTACGTGGCGGATCCGGGGAACAACGCGGTGCGCATGCTGGCGCCGGTATCGGCGGGCATCACGGTAAACGCGGTGACCAATGCGGCGAGCAATTTGGCCGGAGCGGTAGCGCCCGGGGAACTGGTGGTGCTGTACGGGACCGGACTCGGCGGGGTGCAGACGGTACTGTTCGACGGCGTGGTAGGGCCGCTGCTGTACGCGACGCCGGGACAGGTGGGAGCGGTGGCGCCCTACTCGGTGGCCGGCGGGCCGGTACAGGTGGTGGTGCAGAGCGCGGGGGCCGCGTCGGCGCCGGTGGTGGTAGCGGCGGCGGCGACCGCGCCCGGGGTTTTCACGGCGGACGGGTCGGGCCGCGGGCAGGCCGCGGCGCTGAACCAGGACGGGACGCACAACGGCTCGGTGGCGGCGGCGAACCCGGGTTCGGTGCTGTCCCTTTATGCGACGGGCGAGGGGCAGACCTTGCCGGCGGGACTCGACGGGAAACTGGCGGCGGCGCCGCTGCCGCAGCCGGTGGCCGCGGTTACGGTGACGATGGGCGGGCGGGCCGCGGAGGTGCGCTTCGCGGGCGGGGCTCCGGGGCAGATCGCGGGGGTGATGCAGGTGAACGTAGTGGTGCCTGTCGGGTTGGCTGGTGCGGTACCCGTGGTGTTAACGGTGGGCGGGGTGGCGAGCCAGGGCGGGGTGACGGTGGCGGTAAGGTAGGGGGCGCGCCGGGTTGACAGGCCACAAAAGGCGATGGCCTGTCCCACGGGAGTCCTATTCGGGGTTCGGATGTCAAAGAACGGTGGGGTGGCGAGCCAGGGCGGAGTGACGGTGGCGGTGCGGTAGCATCCGTGGAGCGACCGGACCCAGAGGGTACCCCGGTTGCATCGCCGGCGTCCTTCGAAGAATGCCGGTACGATTACCGGCATGGCAGCCTGAAAGGCTACGCTACCGTGCCCTGCGGCCGGCGGGCGTGGCGGCGAGCGGGTGCGATTCGCCGGTGATTACATACGGGGTTTGCTCGAAGCGGTTGCCCGCGGTGGCCAGTTTCACGGTGCGGAGCGCGTCGTTGCCGGCCAGGACCAGGACCATGTGCGACGGATCTTGCGGGTTTTTGGCGGCATAAGCGATCGCTTCGCGCTCGCTGGCGTGGGTCTGGTTTTCTATCTTAAAGACACCGGCCTGGTAATCCAGGCCGATCCGCTTTGCCCAGGCGGCCAAGGCTGTGTTGGCTTCGGGACGGCCCACGAAGACGACGTCCTTGTGCGCCAGTAACTCGTCGTTGACTTCGAAATCCTTGTAGATGGGCACCTGACTTTCGAATTGGTTGAGATACTGCGCCTGAAGCTGCTCGGCGGCGTAGCGGTTGGCGCCGGCCTCGCGCTGGGTGCCGTACACCAGGACGGCGGTACCGAGGCGGCGGCCGATGTCGCTTACCGTGTAGGCGGGGCCATCGGCCGGCTCGGTGAACTCAAAGGGGACTCCGGCTTTGTCGAGGAAGCTCTGCGCGCTTACGGTCTTCGTAGTGTTATCGGCGAACCAGGCGGCGAGCAGAGTCAGGAACTGGTCGTCGCCTAACTTGCGGCGCAGCGAATCGAGGAAGAAGACGCCCTTGCTCTCTTCGATGCGGAAACGGTTCACCGCATTATCGGGGGCGAGTTTCAGACCGCGGTACTGAATGCGGCGGGCTTCGAGAGCTTTCTCCAGGTCGTCGGATTGCATTAGGTCGTGGTAGGCGGTGGTCCCGGCGGCGAACCAGGTATCGGAATCGGCGGCGGGGACGATCCAGCCCTTCCACAGACGGTCGCGGAAATTATTGGCGGCGGGGCGCGCGGGACGCGGCGCGGTGGCGGCGGCTTGTCCGGACTCGGGCGGCTTGGGATTGAGGCGCGCCTGCTCGATCCCGGCCAGTTGGTTCGGGGGCGCGGTGGTGAACAGGGCATAGCCGCTGGGATAGAGGCCGTCGTTCTTTTCATAACCGCCGCGCGCCACCCATTCGCGCTGGTTGGGTTTGCCGATGGCGGCCCAGACCATCATGTGGTTGGCCATTTCGGCGGTAATTACTTTGGCGTCCATGGTGCTGGCGCTGACCAGCGGGGCGGTGCGGAAGGCGAGATAGGCGAACTGCTCGTCGATCTGGCCGCGGTACTTACGGTAAAGACTCTGCCAGGCGAGATCGCGCGGCTGCGGGACATAGGGAATGTATTCGGGCCGGCCTTGCGGGTCGGGAAGATACTCGGTGCGGATGGAGAGATCCTTGGCGTTGTTATTGCCCCAGTAGAAGCCGGGGGTATCGCCAAACCACTCGTTCTTTCCACTGCGCCACAACTTAGTATGCGTAGTGCCGAGCTCGTACATGGCGATCTCATTGGTCTTGGCGTCGCCCATCAGCCACTCATTGGTGTAGAGACCGTTGTTACGCGTGCCGAGTTGCTGGACCACTTGATCGATGGAGCCGCCGTACTGGATGGCCATGCGGGCGCGGAAGGCGACGGGGGTGCCCTGGGGGTTGAAGGGCGTTTGGCGGATGGTGGTTTCGGTGAGGACGATTCCGGCGTCATTCTGGTACCAATCCGTGCCGCTCTCGATGCCGCCGGGGTAACTCTGCATGAGCACGCGGTGTCCGTTCTCGGGCTTGACGTCGAGCCAGATATTAGTTTGTTCGGCGAGAGTAAGTGGCCACCAGGTGACGTGACCGATCACCATCTTGCCATCGCGTGTGGCGGGGCCGGTGGCGGCAAAAGCGCTGCAACGATCGAGCACGGAATCGCGTTTCTTATCGTAGTAAGTGGGTGGAGAGAACTTAAGAGTCTCCAGGCCGGTGGGGGTGACGGCCATGGCGCTGCGCAGTTCGTTAAGTTCGACGGTGATGTTAGAGACCACGATATCGACGACGTCGAGGCGGCGGCCCTGCCACTTAGTACCGGCGTCGCTCGCGCCATCGGCGATGCCGCGCATTTCCTCGAGGATTTCGCGATCGAAGCCGCGCAGAAAGAGCGCGCTGGCCTGGGTGCGGAGGGCGCCCCATCCGGCGGCATTAGTGCCGAGATCGGCGGCGCAGCGTTCGAGGTACTCGGGAATCTCGCGCGCCATGAGATAGCCGTGCTGGTAGCCGCGCTCGTAGGGTTTGCCTTCGATGTGGAGGTAGATCCATCCGGCGGAGGGGTAGCGGTAGGCGGGTCCGAAGGTCTTGACGGCTTCGCGGGCGGGCCAGGCATCGGTGGTGGAGGCTTCGTCGAGCGAGACGCCTTCGAACCAGGCCTTGCCCTGGAACGCGCCGCCGTTGGCGACGGCGAGGAGGATGGCATCCTGCGCGCGGGTGGCGGTGAACCGGAGTGAGAGGCGGGTCCAGGGGCGCGTGCCGGCGAGAGATTCGGAGTGGACGTCGAAGGGCATGGACGCCATGGAGAGGGCTGCGCCGGTGGCGATGGGGGAGCGATCGGTGTCGCGGACGGTGAGGTTATCGGTGCGCACCCAGGCGGAGAGTTCGTAGCGCTTGCCGATGGTGAGAGAGACGGGGGCGGAGCGGACGAGGGCGTCGGGATACTGGCCGCCGGGTTCGACGCGGAGGGACTTGGGCGCTGAGTGGTGGATGGCGGAATCGGCGGCGGCGGCGCCGTGGACGACGGTAAGTTGGTCGACGGATGCCTGATAGACGGCGGCGTGGGCGGCGACGGCGATCAGACAGAGGAAAAAGGTGCGCATGGAGGGCCCTCCTGGAAATTTAGGATAACAGAGTGGTGTGGGGGAGTGGGGGGCCGCAACGCATCCAAAATGGGTTCGTGGCGGCCGCATGCGGATTCCAAAAAGCCGGCGTATGTTGCTGAAACTAAGAGAGGCCATACCGAGCCGGACCGGGTGAAATGGGTTCGTTTGGTAAACGGCATTCCGGGGGGTGGCGGGCGCGGGGACGGGCTCGGCCGGCGAATTCGCATGGGCGCGCAGGGGCGGTTCTTCGGAGCGGGAGCGCGGCGGAGTGGCAGGTGTAGGGAAATGAAAATGGGTTCGTTTGGTACGGAGCGGTTTGTGCGGGCTGGTTGGCTCGGGGTGGCGGGGGTGGGGGAGCGAGGTGGCGTCGATGGGGCTTTGTGCTGCCATACCTTACTTATAACTTACGAGCCGTCGGGGATTTGGGGCGGATTGCCTGTAAGTGGCTGATGGGATGGGGGAATGGAGGAAAAATGTTTGAGTGACTGGGGTCGGGATCACTTGGAGTTTGAGGGCTGCTTCTTGACGCGGAGGCGCGGAGGCGCGGAGAAACACGCGGAGAACACCTTTAGAGGATTAGCTTCGGTCCTTGGGAACGTCGAGCAGGAAAGTCAAAACCTGAGAGCGCGGAGACAGCGGAGATCATACGGCTTCGCAGCGAGGCGCACGCCGGTGTGCAAGGCTGAGGGAGCCGGATGCCGCGAAGCGGTTGGGTTCACTGGTGCGAATGTGGTGGACATGGCGAGTGCCGTTTATGGTGCTACGTTTAACGGTCGCCGTGGTATACTGCCCGTGTGATACGATCCTTCCGCTCGAAGGAGACCGAGCAGCTTTTTGAACGCCAGCGGAGCCGCAGGTTCGGCAACATTGGAGCGGTGGCGCGCCGGAAGCTTCGGATGCTGGACGACGCCGAGAAGCTGGAGGACATGGCGGCAGTTCCAGGAAACCGGCTTGAGTCTCTGGGTGGTGACAGGAAGGGCCAGCATAGTATCCGGATCAACGACCAATGGCGAATTTGCTTCAGTTGGCGCAACGGCGCGGCGGAAAGCGTCGAGATCGTCGATTATCATTAGCGAGGTAAACACGAAAATGACCAACAAGGATCGGCTTCCACCCATTCATCCGGGAGAAATCCTCCGCGAGGAGTTTCTGGTTCCTCTCGGCATGCCGGCGCACCAGTTGGCTATGGCGCTGCGGGTGCCGGCGACGCGCATCAACGACATCGTCAATGAGAAGCGCGGCATCACGGCGGACACCGCACTGCGTCTGTCGCGGTATTTCGGCACGACCTCCAGGTTCTGGATGAACATGCAGGCATCCTGGGAGTTGGAGGTGGCGGAAGACCAACTGGGCAATGCGGTAAGACGAGACGTGCTGCCCAGGACGACGTGAGCGGGCGGAGGCGGCAGGGGGCAGTACTCGCTTCGCGCTTTATCCCGT
>JADGNT010000246.1 GCA_017883345.1 Candidatus Solibacter sp.
TACGCGGGCCGCAGCTACGGCGGCGGACACTACGGTACCGGAGGCGGTTACTATCCTGGCCGGTTCTACTCCGGCCAAGGCTATTACTACGGTGGACGCTTCTGGGCCCGTCCTTACTTTGGCATCGGGATCGGCATCCCCTTCGGCTGGGGCTACAATTCGGGTTCCGGTTGTGGCTACTATGACGGATACGGCTATTGGCAGCCGGCTCCCTGCTATCCGAACGTCTACTCGGGTTACTGATCGAGTCGCTGTCTGAGGAATCGACGAGCGCGCGAGCGGCGAGGCTGCCCGCGCGTTTCCCTTACTTCCGGGGACTGACAAGACTGCCATGGATTTCTGGCTGACTTTGCCGGAAATTCGCTGGCAGCCCTGTCTGTCCCCGGGTTCTCATCACACAAACATGAAATATTCTGTAACCCATTCCCCCCAAACCGCTTACCCACCAAATCCCACCTTCCCGCCACCCCGTTTTTCACACCCCTCGGAGTAAAATCAAATCAGGTGAAGCGCAAGACCCTTCCTCGCATAGGCAGTTCCATGCTGCCCACTGTTGAAAAAATCCCCAAGGTGAGACAGATTTGTCTCACTCGCTGCCGAGAACTCTTTTGTTTTCAACAAATGTACCTCAAGAAGTGAGACACGCATGCCTCACTTCATACCCCCCTCGCCGTCCCCGCCTGTGAGAAACTGAAGAATTCGTGGACAATCCCATCCAGGTGGAAGCCCTCTGCAAGAGCTACGGCACTCTTCCGGCCGTCAAGGGCATCGATTTCGAAGTCCGCGCCGGCGAAGTCTTCGGCCTGCTCGGCCCCAACGGCGCCGGTAAGACCACCACCGTCGAAATCCTCGAGGGGCTGCGCACCCGCTCTGGCGGACGCGTCAGCGTCCTGGGCTGCGACCCCGAGGTGCAAACCCGCCAGCTCAAGGATCGCGTCGGCGTCTGCCTGCAGTCCACCAATCTCCAGGAGAAGCTCAAAGTCTGCGAGGCCATGGAACTCTTCGCCGCCTTTTACACCCGCACCGTGGATGGCGACCAGCTCTTGAAGCGCCTACAACTTTGGGAGAAGCGCGACACGCAATACGCCAAGCTCTCCGGCGGACAAAAGCAGCGGCTCGCCCTGGCGCTCGCCATGCTCAACGACCCGCAAGTGCTCTTCCTCGATGAGCCCTCCGCCGGCCTGGACCCGCAGGCCCGCCTCGAAATCCACGAGCTGGTGCTGGACCTCCGCCGCGAGCAGCGCACCATCCTGCTCACCACCCACTACATCGAAGAGGCGGAAAAACTCTGCGACCGCGTGGCCATCGTCGATGAAGGCCGCATCGTCGCCATGGGCACGCCGCGCGAGATTCAGCAAAAGGCGCTGGCCCATTCCACCATCGAGATCGAGCTCGCCGCCCCGCTGGGCGACGTGGCGCTGCCGCACTGGCCGGAAGCCGAGCGGGTCACCGTGGACCAGCGGCGTTTGAAGATTGCCGTGACCACCGGCCGGCCCGCCCGCATTGTAGTCGAGATGGTCAAGTGGCTCGACGAAAAGGGCGTCGAACTCGCCGACATCCGCATCAAACGGCCGTCGCTGGAAGACGCCTTCATCGAACTTACCGGAAAGAGTCTGCGGGAATGAGAGTCTACCTCGCGCTGTTCAAGAGCAATATGCGCCTCACGCTGCGCGATCGCGGCGTGCTCTTCTTCAATTACCTGTTCCCGCTGATTTTCTTCTTCGGTTTCGCCGAGTTGTTTAACGCCGGAGTGGGCGCGGGCGTCGCCTACTTCGTCAGCACCGTGCTGGTAATGGGCATCCTCGGCAACGGCTTATGGGGCGCCGGGATGCGCAGCGTGCAGGAGCGCGAGGCCAATATTCTGCGCCGCTTCAAGGTGACTCCCATCTCGCCGCTCCCCATCCTGGTGGCGGCCATGATCGGCGGCTGGCTGCTCTTCCTTCCCATGCTCTTCCTGCTGGTGGGGCTGGCCCATTTCATCTACGCCATGCCCATGCCGCAAAATTGGTTCTCGCTGTTTCTCATGGCCTCGCTCGGCGTCTTCGCGATGCGCGCCATCGGCCTGATTCTCGCCGCCGTCACCAACACCATGGCCGAAGCCACCATCGCCATTCAAAGCGTCTACATGCCGATGCTGTTCCTCTCTGGCGCCACCGTTCCGGCGGCGATGCTGCCCAAGTGGGCGCAGACCCTGGCGCAGTTCATGCCGGCCTCGTACCTGGTCAGCGGTTTCCAGGGCATCTTCTTCCGCCATCAGAATCTCTGGGATAACGCCCCGGCCGTGGCCGCGCTGCTGCTCACCACGGTGCTCGGCTTGTTCCTCGCCATGCAGCTCTTTCGCTGGGAGAAGGAAGAAAAGATCCGGCCGCGCAACAAGCTCTGGGTGGTGGCCGTGCTGGCGCCGTTCGTGGTCATGGGCACGTGGCAATCCTACAGCAAGGAGCATTTGGGCAACAACGCCGCGCTGTTCCGCGACTTGCAGCGTTCCGGCGCGTTCCTGATCCGCAATACGCGCGTCTTCATTGGCGATGGCAAGGTCATCGAAAACGGAGCCGTGCTCGTCCGCGACGGTAAGATCGCCGCGGTCTACGAGGGCGCCGCGCCCGATCCCGATCGACTGAAAGCCGAGATCGTGGAGGGCGCGGGCAAGACGCTGCTGCCCGGCCTGATCGATGCCCATGTCCATCTGGCGGCCTCCGGCGGCATCTCCACCGACAGTCGGGATTACGACGTCGAAAAGACCATGCCGCACGCCGCCGCCGCACTGCTCTATAGCGGCGTCACCGCGGCGCGCAGCGTGGGCGATGGGCTCGACGCTTCCCTCAAGCTGCGCAAATCCATCGCCGATGGCGCCAAACTCGGCTCGCAACTTTTTGTTTGCGGACCCATGTTCACCGCCGAGGGCGGTCACGGCGCCGAGTTCGTCGAGCACCTGCCGGCCGCCATCAAGGACACCGTGAAGGCGCAGTTGCTGCGCACTCCCAAGACGCCCGAGGAAGCTCGTCTTCAGGTCCGCGAGCTCAAGGCCAAAGGGGTCGACGGCATTAAAGCGATCCTGGAAGCGGGCTGGGGCGATGGCATGCTCTATGACCGCCTGGACCTGCTCCTGGTGCGCGCCGTGAGCGAGGAGGCGCGCGCGCAGCACCTCCCGCTGGCCACCCACACCGGCGATGCCCGCGACGTGGCCGACGCCGTGGAGATCGGCAGCGCCAGCGTGGAACATGGGTCCTGGCGCGACGAGATCCCCGCGCCGTTGCTGGAACGCATGGCCAGGGAGGGCGTCTATCTCGACCCAACGCTCGCCGTCGCCGAGGCCTACGCGCTCTACTTCGGCGGCAAACCGGACGTCCTGAATCATTCCCTCGTGCAGCAGGTGGTGTCCGCGCGCCTGCTGAAGGGGACGCGCGAGTTCGTGACTTCCGGCAAGGGCGCCGACGCCGCTAAGGCGGAGTTGTTCCAGCACGCGCTCGCGACCGCGCGCGCCAACCTGCTGCGCGCCTGGAAGGCCGGCGTCCCCCTGGTGATGGGCAGTGATTCGGGCAATCCCATGGTCTTCCACGGACCTTCGCTGCACCACGAGCTGCAACTTTGGGTGGCGGCCGGAATCCCGGTGACAGTAGCCCTGCAGGCGGCCACGGTCAACGCCGCGAAACTGCTCGGCGCGGCCCAGCGCATCGGAGCCATCCGCCCCGGCATGGACGCCGACCTGCTGCTGGTGGACGGCAACCCGCTTCAGGAAATCGCCGCCACCGAGCGGATCTCGCTGGTGGTGTTCAAAGGCGAACGGATTCGTCGCGCCGCCCTCTTCGAACAGAAATAACGGCACCGTAGCGTAGCCTTTCAAGGCTGGGGTGCCCTCTGGGCCGCCCCCTTTCGAGGGGGCATTCTGCAAGCCTTACCCCGCCAACTTCCGAATCTCTTCCGCCACCATTTCGGGCTCTTCCATGGGGATAAAGTGCGAAGCTTCCGGCAGCAGGACTTCGCGCCCGCGGGCAAATCGCGCTGCCAGATCCGGCGCCGTGGGCGACGCGCTCAAATTGAAGTTCGCGGCCTGCCGTTCCCTGCCGGCGCGCATCACCACTACGGGATGCTGCAACTGCGCAACCTCCGCATAGATGTTCGATTCCGGCTCTCTTGAGTTCTGATAAATCGACGCCTCCACTGCCGGCGGGCAGGCCAGCACAAATTCCCCATCGCGCGGCAGCACGCCGAAATCGCAATAATCCCGCAGGATCTCCGGCCGCCACCGGGCGAACGGGGGGCGCGCTTGGAAGCGCTCAAACATCTCATCCGGCGATGCCCAGGTGTTGCGCCGCCGCAGCGTGAACGACGCGTCCGGCGCTTCCGTGCCGTAGTGTTCCAGCGGGAAAATCGTCGGGTCCACCAGCAGCAGCGCGCGATAGGTGTGCGGGCGCAACGCCGCGGCCTGCACCGTGGTGTGGCCGCCCATGGAATGGCCGATGCCGAGGGCATCGCGCACGTCCCAGTGCTCCGCCACCGCCGCCAGGTCGCGCCCGAAGACCCGCCAGTGGCACGGCGGCTCGGGCTGGCTGCTGCGCCCGTGCCCGCGCGCGTCCACCGCCAGGCAGTGACGCTCCGGAAACATGCGGATGATGCGGTCCCAGCACCTGCCGTGAAATCCGGTGGCGTGCGCCAACAGAAACGGCGGATCTTCCCCCGGCCACTCCCACACGGCCAGGTCTTCTCCGCGCTCACCAACGAACTTCAACTCAGGGGTTCTATCCACCTATGCATTTTCCCACGCGAGGGGACTGACAAGACTGCCATGGATTTCCGGCGCAGTTTGCCGGAAATTCGCTGGCAGTCCTGTCTGTCCCCGGGTCCCTGCGAGGCACCGCCACTTATACTCAGTACATGGCCGGACTGCTCTACCTGGTGGCTACCCCCATCGGCAACCTGGAGGACATCACCTATCGCGCCGTGCGCGTACTGGGCGAAGCCGATCTCATCGCGTGCGAAGACACGCGGCAGTCGCGCAAACTGCTGGATCACTACCATATCCACAAGCCGACGGTGAGCTATCACGACCACAATGAGGCGGAGCGCACGGCGGAACTCCTCGCCCGCCTGGTCTCTGGCGCCGTCGTCGCGCTGGTTTCCGATGCCGGCATGCCGCTGGTCTCCGACCCCGGGTACCGCCTGGTGCGCGCCGCCATCGATGCCGGCATCGCGGTCGAAGCCGTGCCCGGTCCCTCGGCTTCGCTCACCGCGCTGGCCGGTTCCGGGTTACCCACCGACGCCTTCTACTTCGGCGGATTCCTGCCCTCTAAGCCGGGGCAGCGGGCCAACCTGCTGGAGGCGTTGGCCGAAGAGCAGGCCACCCTCATCTTCTACGAGGCGCCGCACCGCATCCTGGAATCGCTCGAGGCCATCGAAACCGTCCTCGGCCCGCGGCCCGTGGTGGTGGCGCGCGAACTGACCAAAATTCATGAGGAGTATCTGCGCGGCACCGCCGCCGAGGTGCGCGCGCAACTGGCATCGCGCGACACAGTCAGGGGTGAGATTACGCTGCTCATCGGCAAGGCCACGGAGCCGCCGGTTGACGATACCCCCGTGGTGGAAGCCGTGAACACACTGATCGGCGACGGCATGCCGCGGATGGATGCCATCAAGCAGGTGGCGCGCCGCCGCGGGCTCTCCAAGCGGGAAGTGTACGCTCAGTTGTTGACTGAGAAATGACGCGTGAGAAATGACGGAGACTATGCCATGCTGAATCGCTTTCGCCTGCCGGCCGCGCTGTTGATTGAGGTGCTGCTCGCCTCGGCGCTGTGCCCGGCCCAGGACTATGTCGACGGGATCGTGGAGCGCGCCCGCAAGGAATTCGATGTTCCCGGCATCGCGGTGGCCATCGTCAAGGACGGCAACGTCGTGCTGGCGAAGGGATACGGCGTGCGCCGGCAGGGCGAGGCGGCGCCGGTCACCGCGCAATCGCTGTTCCGTATCGCGTCCAACACCAAGGCGTTCACCGCCGCCGCGCTCGCCATGCTGGTGGATGAACGCAAGATCCGTTGGGACGACCCGGTCACGCAGCACATGCCCGCCTTCCAGTTGTACGACGCCTACGTCACCCGCGAGATGACCATCCGCGACCTCTTGACGCACCGCAGCGGACTCGGTCTGGGCGCCGGAGACCTGATGTTCTTCCCGCCCGGCGACCTCGGCCGCGACGAAATCGTCAAGCGTCTGCGCTTCATCAAACCCGCCACCAGTTTCCGCAGCGCCTATGCCTACGACAACCTGCTCTACATCGTGGCCGGGCAACTCATTCCCGCGGTCACCGGCAAGAGCTGGGACGATTTCGTCAAGGACCGAATCTTCACCCCGCTCGGCATGACGAACACGTTTACAGATGTCGCGGCGCTCAAGAAAGGCAAGGACGTGGCCACCCCGCACAACACGCTCTCGGGCAAGCTGGAAGCGCTGCCCCAGGAGGACATGGACACCAGCGCGCCGGCGGGAGCCATCATCACCTGCGTGGCGGATCTGGCGAAGTGGATGACCGTCCAACTCAATGGCGGCACCGTGGGCAAAACGCGCCTGTTCAGCGCGGCTCAGTCCAAGGAGATGTGGTCGGCGCAGACCATCCTGCCGATCGGGGAATTGTCCAAGGATTCGCCCGCCGCCTTTGCCGCCATTCAGCCGAATTTCCATGCGTACGGTCTCGGCTGGGATCTCAGCGACTATCGCGGCAAGCGGGTGGTGGGCCACACGGGAATGCTCTCGGGCTACGTTTCCCGCACCGCGCTGATCCCGGAATTGAAGCTCGGCATCGTGATTCTCACCAACCAGGAGGTCACCGCCGCCCATGCCGCGATCGCCGCCACGGTGATCGATCGCTACCTGGGCGTGCCCGATGCCGATTGGGTGGCGGCGTATTCCGCACGCTTGAAGAAGCAGCGGGCCGAGGGCGAGGAAGCGGTCAAAAAGGCAGCCGGCCAACGCAACCCCAACACGCGGCCCGCGCTGCCCGTGGCCAGCTATGCCGGCCGCTACCGCGACGCCTGGTACGGCGATATGCGCATCGAGGAGCACGGGGGCAGGCTCTCCCTCTACTTCACCCACACGCCGGACCTGGCGGGCGATCTGGAGCACTGGCAGTACGACACCTTCGTGGCGCGCTGGAAGAATCGCACCCTGGATGCCGACGCCTACGTGACGTTCACGCTGAAGCCCGATGGCGGGGTCGATGAGGTGCG
>JADGNT010000247.1 GCA_017883345.1 Candidatus Solibacter sp.
GGCCGAAAGGCCGAGTTGCGTTTCCTAGTCTGTAATTAGGGGGACTCTTGATGAGCACCGATAACGTTAGGAGACAGACACTATGATTCAATACGACACAGACGGCACGACGTTGTTTTACATCGACGCCAATGGAAAGAAGTTCTCAGAGGATAGGCCTTACAGCGAAATGCTTGTGATCATGGATGCGCAGCAGCAAGCCATAAGGGAGAACGCTGCAACCCTTCAGAGCTACAGCGAAGCGTTGTCTCGGGTCCAGGGGCCACTGGATGCCGGACAGGGACCGGCGAATCCCACAGCGCCGCCGAAGCCGCTCCAAAAGATCGTGAGCGATACGGGCGTGGTGAGTTTCGCGCCATTCGACCCGCCGCTGGCCGATCTGGTGATTCCGAAAACTACACCCAGTCAGGTCAACACGGCAGACACCGGGCTCACCACGTATGACATGGTGCTGAGGATGTACCAAAAGATGTTCCCCGACGCGTAGATCCCAATCGTACAAAGAGGAGCACGGAAAACTTATGTCAGAAGAGAGGCTTACATGAACAGTCTCGGGTTGTGGTTGAGAGGATTGGCCGCCGCCGTAATCGGCGGCGCGATAGCCAGTGCCGCCCAGGCTGCGGCGGTGGGAAGCATCCAGCCAGCGAATTTGAAGACGGCCGCCCTTACCGGGGCGGCCCTCACGCTGGGCGCGTACCTGACACAATCGCCGGTGGGCAGCAAGTAGTTGGCGCGATTACTCCACGATGGTGATCTGAATCGGGAGCAACTGCATGGTTAGTTCGACCTGAACATTGAGGACGCCGGATTTGGCTCCCTTGGCGGCGCGCAGGGTGAGAGTGGCCTTGCCGCCCGCCGAGAGAGTGGACTTGTCCAGTTTGGCCTCAAGCCCGGGCAAGGCCGCGGGCACTGACAGCGACATGAGCCCGGGCGCCCGATTCGTGATGGTCACCTCCGCCGATTCGCCGGCTTTCAGACGGACGGCGTCCTTATCCAATTGAATCTGCTGGAACAGGAAATCGGCTGAAGTGGGGATGCTGGCAAGCGATGGCGGCGGCGGTGCGGCGCCCTTCTCGGGAAACGCTCCCGGTTTCATCCTGCCCCAGGGAGTATTGAGCAGAGCGTCCTGATCCACATACCAGACCCACTTGCCATTCTCCAACTTCCAGGCGCTGGGCGTGGGCACCTTCATCGGATGGTCGGCGAAACCGGGCATCATGATGTACTGTTCGCACACCATCACGCCATTCGCCTTGGTGAAGTTCTCCGAATAATCGATTCGGGAGAACTCGCAGGAGAGGTACTTGGGCTTATTGTGGGTGTAGAAGAAGTCCTTGGTATCCTCGGCGACTAATTCTTCGGCCTTGCGGAACTCGCCTTTGACGTGGAGGTCGAAAAACTCCTGGACGCGGGCGCGCAGGGCGGCATCGACATCGGCCGGAGGCTTCGGCTTAAATGGATCGTTCGGCTGCGCAAAGGCAAAAGCGGCAAACAGGGCGAACAGAGCGAAACGGTGCATGACTACCTCTAATTATAGACGCACCGTACGCCCGGAAAAGACGAACGGCGATCCCCTTGAGTTGCGGACAGGGACCCGCGACGCGGCGGCGAGGCGAATGCCCACTCATCGGCGCCGTAGTGGCCGGCGCTCAGCACGCACTCGAAAATCGGCTCCTCCATGCCCTTCACGATGATGCTGCGACACATCTTCACCGCTCCGGCGCCGCGCAACCCCTTGGCGAGGTGGCATCCGGCCTCGCCAAAGCCAATCGAGCCGATGGCCGGGAATTTCACCGCAGGCTCTCCTCCGATTCCACCCACTCGACGCCGAGTTCGGCGAGCTTGCCGCGCAGCCCGTACATATCCAGGCCCAGCTCCCCGGATTTCAGCCGGGCGCGCGAGCGCTCTTCCTTGGCGCGGCGTTCGCCGCCCAGGCGGGCCACTTCCACGGCCGCTTGGCGCGGCACCACGACCACGCCATCCCGATCTCCCACGATGACGTCGCCGGGCCGGACCAGCGCCCCGGCGCAGACCACTTCCACGTTGACGCAACCCGCGGTGGCTTTGACGGTTCCCTGGGCGGAGATGGCTTTCGCCCAAACCGGGAAGTTCATGGCGGTGAGTTCGCTGGTATCGCGCACGCCGGCATCGATGGCCAACCCCACCACGCCGTGCGCACGGCAGCTTTCGCCCAGCAACTCACCGAACATGCCATCGTCCGATTCGGAGGTGGTCGCCACCACCAGAACGTCGCCGGGAGCGACCACTTCCATGGCGGCGTGGATCATCAGGTTGTCGCCGGGCTGGCACCACACCGTCACGGCGCTTCCCGACAAGCGCGCGCTGGGGTAAACCGGCCGCATATACGGCCGCATGAGACCCCGTCGGCCCTGCGCTTCATGCACCGTCGCGACGCCCAGTTCCCCCAACAGACGGATGGTTTCCCCATCCGCTCTGGCGATGCGCCGAACCACCACGGGCTTCATGCCAGTTCCTCCGTCACCTGGGGATACGGCCGCTGGAAGGCTTCGGCATACTTGATCCCCTTCCGGTTGGAATTCCGCACCGCCTGGGAGCCGCGGCGTTTGGAGAGGTCCGTGTAGTACTCCCACAAGTGCACCTGGGTCTCCATCGATTCCATGGCTTTGCGCTTGGTGTCGAACACCGGGGTGATGTCGAGCAACACCTGCGGCTGGAACGCACACTGCTCTGGTTGGTTCGGCTCAAAGAAGAACACCGGCGGCGCGCCGATCGCCTTACCCGGCGCCGGATATCCCAAGGCCTGGGCGTAGACCCGCGAGCGCATGGTGATGCTGCTGGCTTCGGGATGATCGTAATTGTGGGGGTCGAGAGGCGCGTGGGTGAGCACGAATTCCGGCTGGTTCAGGCGGAATTCGGTCACCATTTCCTGAATCGTCTCCTCCGACGCCTGGAGCGGATAGTCGCCGGCATCGAAGAAGCGGACTTCGGCGCCGAGGATCTCCGCCGCCCGCGTGGACTCGGCGCGCCGAATTTCCTTGACCCGCTCAATCGTCATGCCCGGTTGCTTCCAGGCCCCCTGGCTCTCGCCCCGCTCGCCATACGACAGGCAGAGGATGCGGACCTTGTAGCCGCGGGAAGCGTACAACGCAATGGCGCCGCCGGCCCGCCACACAAAATCGGCCGCGTGCGCGCTCACAACCAGAATCGTCTTCGTCGAGTTTTCCATAGTGGGGCTTCCGTGAACATGGTAACCGGGAGTGGCCCGGCCCGTCCTCAACCATTGGACTGGAATCTTGCGGCATCCCTCCTGGTACAACATAGATATGACGTTGGACAAGGCGAAATCCCTCGCGGCGGCGGTTTAGTTGGTGGCCACACGCCCCCGCTTTTATCACACCCTGTACTTCCGCGTGATCGCCGGCATCGCCGCCGGCATCGCGCTCGGTTCCTTCTATCCCTCCACCGGCGAGATGATGAAACCGCTCGGCGACGGCTTCATCAAACTCATCCGCATGATGATCGCGCCGGTCATCTTCCTCACCGTCGTGACCGGTATCGCGCGCATCGGAGATATGCGCAAACTCGGCCGCGTCGGGCTCAAGGCGCTGCTCTACTTCGAGGTGGTGACCACCGTCGCGCTCTTCGTCGGGTTCGCGGTCGTCAAAGTGGTCCAACCCGGCGCCGGAATCAACGCCACCGCCGCAACCCTCGATGCCAATGCCGTCCAACAGTACGCCACTTCCGGGAAACAGTTGCACGCGGTGGATTTCGTGCTGCACATGATTCCCGACACCTTGGTTGGCGCCTTCGCCAACGGCGAAATCCTCCAGGTCCTGCTGATCGCGATTCTCTTCGGCGTGGCCCTGGCCGCTTACCGCCTGCGGCAACCCGTTGTCGAGGCAGCCGACTCGCTGACCCATCTGACGTTCGAAGTCATCGCGCTGATCATGAAAGTGGCGCCCATCGGGGCGTTCGGCGCCATGGCCTTCACCATCGGCAAGTACGGCCTGAAGACCCTCTTGCCGCTCGGCAAGCTGCTTCTGTGCGTGTACCTGACCAGCGCGCTCTTTGTCTGCCTGGTACTCGGACTGATTGCGCGATTGCACGGTTTCAGCCTCTGGAAATTCCTCAAGTACATCAAAGAAGAGCTTCTGCTCGTGCTCGGCACCTCCTCTTCGGAGGTGGCCTTGCCGCGAATGATCGTCAAGCTGGAAAGGTTGGGTTGTTCGAAATCCGTGGTGGGCCTGGTCGTCCCCGCAGGCTACTCCTTCAACCTGGATGGCACGGCGATCTATCTGACCATCGCAGCCCTTTTCGTGGCCCAGGCCACCAACACACACCTCAGCGGGCGCGAGGAGTTCACCCTGTTGCTGGTGCTCATGCTCACTTCCAAAGGAGCGGCCGCGGTCACCGGAGGCGGTTTCATCACGCTCGCCGCCACGCTTTCCTCACTGGGAACGGTGCCCGTGGCCGGCATCACTTTGCTGCTCGGCGTGGACCGCTTCATGTCCGAGATGCGCGCCCTCACCAACCTGGTCGGCAACGGTGTCGCCACCATTGTGGTGGCCATATGGGAAGGCGAATTCGACCGCCAGCAAGCCCATCGCGTGCTGAACGGCGAAGTGGACGTCGAAGGTTTGGACCCCTTGCTGAGTGAAGGCTAGCCGGCGGCCGGACGCTTCGGTCCGGTTCGGTCCAGCGGGTCCTACCGCGGCCCTCATATACTCGCGGTTTGTGGGGTCACAGCAAGCGCGTAGCTGGTACTTCGCCCGCCTTCCGGATTGCGGACGAGAATGCCGCGTTCGACGAGTGGCAGAATGTCACGGAGGGCGGTGTCTTGTGAACACTTGGCCAGCTTTGCGTGTTTTGATGTCGTGAGCTTGCCCTCAAACCCGTCGAGCAGCCGGTTGAGCACAAGACGTTGGCGGTCGTTTAGGGGAATGGTAGCGACAGATTCCCAGAAACGCGCTTTAGCCAGGACGGAACCGAGAGTTGTCTGCGCGCCGTCGATGGCGCGACCAAGACAGCCGAGGAACCACTCCGTCCAGTGGGTGGCGTCCATCGTACCTTTCTGCGTCTGTTCCAGGATGTCGTAGTAGGCATTGCGCTCCTGTCGGATTTGCGCCGACATGCTGTAGAAACGCTGCGGACTGTTTTCTGAGCGCGCCAGGGCGAGATCGGCGATCGTACGCGCGATGCGGCCGTTCCCGTCGTCGAAGGGGTGTATCGTGACGAACCAGAGATGGGCCAGTCCTGCCTTCAGAACCGGATCGATGTCGGTGCTTGCGTTGAACCAGTCCAGGAATGCCTGCATTTCCTCGTCGAGGCGGCCGGCTTGAGGCGCCACGAAATGGACGCGCTCCCTGCCCAGCGGTCCGGAAACGACTTCCATCGGACCGGTGCTGTCGTCGCGCCAGGCCCCTACCCTGATTTTGGTCATGCCGCTGCGCCCTGTCGGAAATAACGCCGCATGCCACCCGTAAAGCCGCTCCGCGTCGAGCCGCTCGTCGTAGCGGCGCGTGGCATCGAGCATCATTTCGACGACGCCCTCGACATTGCGGTCTGTGGGTTTAAGGGCGCCAATATCGATGCCGAGCCGACGAGCAATTGAAGAGCGGACCTGCTCGGCATCAAGCTTTTCGCCTTCAATTTCACTGCTCTTGAGCACGTCGGCAGTGAGTGTCTGCAGGACAGCTTCCTGGCGTAGACTAAAGCCCAAAGCTTCCATGCGACCGGTCAGTCGTCCCTGACGGTGACGCACGGAGGCAAGAGGTTCGGCGAGAAGTTCGCGATTGCACGTAAACTGCGGCCACTCGGGCAATTCATAAATGTACATTCTCCGCACCTCATGCGGAGATTATAGCCGGAATCGCCGCGCCTCGCAAGTATTTGACGCACACGGTCCCCATCAACATAAGGTCCAATGCCCACACCCATTAGTTCTGTAGGGTCTAAGCTTTGGACCATAAGTACTTTAAAATGTGGTGCGGAGAGGGGGACTTGAACCCCCACGAGATTGCTCCCGCTAGAACCTCAACCTAACGAAGGCACTTTTCCCTAGGTTTCCATGGGTCTATCTGATTGATTCTCCAAGAATCGACTTCCCCTGTGTCCGCTGGTTTACCCCCTGGATTGACACAGAATCTGACACAGTCTGGCACAGTAACCCAAAAGACCACATCCACCACGACGAGTACCTTACAACTTGCGAGCCGCGGCGGCCGCCTTCCGCCACTCCCAAGGAGCCACCGGCTTAGGGTCGCTCCACAACCCGCACTTCGCATCCCGCGCCTCCTGCTCCAGATCCCGCAGCGCCGACTACCGGCGCGCGTACTGCTGATACCACCATGCCAGCCCAGCGCGAACAAGTGCCTGGTTCCGCCCATCCGGCAGGATGATCTCGGCGGCGGTGCGTTTGCACCGATCAATGTCGCGGACTTTCACCGTCACCGTCTGTCTGAAAGCCAGATCCCCGGTGAACTGCTTGGCGCGTGCCGAATGGCTGCTTCATCTCGGGGGCCGTCGTTCCACCAAAGCTGGCTCCGTTCTGACGCGCCATTGTGCCTCATACCGGTGATGGCGACAACCTTGCCGGCGAAGTCCTCGGCGTAGAGTGCGGCAGCGGCGACGGCGGCCGGTAGGAATAAGCGTCTGGTCGACCGGCAGGACAATACCCGGCGCGGGCCACAATTGATCCTCATGACCTTGGTTCAGAAAGGACGCACCGCTGGCCTACCTTCAGGCAGAGTACGCTTTCCCTTGCCCGTGGATGCCATAATCGTAATTCCCTCAAGGAGGTTCGCCATGCTCCTCAAGAAACTCGCACCCCTGTTCCTGGCCCTGTCGGCCACGCTCTTCGGCGCGCGCTTCGGCATTGACAACATCGGCCGGATTGTCCGCCTCACCGATCCCCAGATCGCCCCCGATGGCAAATCCATCGCCATCGTCGTCTCCCGAACCAACTACGAAGAAGACCGCTACGATCCGGAACTGGTGCTCATCGACGTCGCAACCCACAACCAGAGAACCTTGACCCGCGATCGCCGCGGCGTGAGCCAGGCACGCTGGTCGCCCGACGGATCGCGCCTGGCATTCCTGGCCACCGTCGACACGCGGCCCCAGATCTTCGTCCTGCCAATGACCGGCGGCGAGGCCTGGCAGGTGACGAAATCGCCAACCGGCATTCAGCAATACGCCTGGCGCCCCGGCGCGTCGAACGAGATCGCGTATGTC
>JADGNT010000248.1 GCA_017883345.1 Candidatus Solibacter sp.
CGGCCCCTTCGATCAGATGGTTGACAGCCATATGACGGCAGGTAACAAATTCTGCGAAGCCCTCGAACGAAACGATGCCGTCGCCCTCCTTGGTATCGGTGCGATTGCTGACACACGGGACGCGGTTGTGGGCGACGCCAACGTATCCATTCCCCGGTTTGCTCACGTCTTGCGATCACTGAAACGCCCGAAAGAGGTCGAGACTCTTCGGAAGATCTACGGACCGACATTTTTCTTGGTTGGAGCACACGCTCCTAGGGCCAAGCGCCTTCAAAACGTTGCAACCAAGATTGCCGAATCGCACTTTAGCAATAAGATTTCGGAACACATCATTGAGGCAGAGAGACTATTAAAGCGGGACGAAGCAGAATCGGGGGATTCCGGTCAGAACGTACGGGACACGTTCCCTTTGGCGGACATCATCGTGGACTCGACCCAAGAAACAAGGATGACTGAATCGCTTTCACGATTCGTTGAACTCTTGTTTGGGAATACTTTCCATACGCCCACAAGAGACGAGCAAGGCATGTTCTGGGCCGGCGGAGCAGCGTTTCGCTCTGCTTCCCTTGCTCGGCAAGTCGGCGCGGCGTTGTGCCGGAGCGATGGGACAGTCATCGGATTAGGAGTCAACGAAGTACCGAAGTTTGGCGGTGGATTATATTGGGATGATGATTCATTTGATGGGCGCGATTTTCGTAGCGGATATGATACCAGCGACAGGATGAGGGAGAACCTGCTTGCGGATATCCTGGACCGCCTACAAAAAAACCAGTGGCTTGCCGAGTCCAAGAAGACCACTCATGTAACCGAAATGGTCAAGGAGGCGCTGCGGGATGGCAAGGATGGCGAACAGCCGATAATGAAGGGCGCCCAATTCATGAGCACAATCGATTTTGTACGTGCCGTTCACGCCGAAATGGCCGCGATAACCGACGCCGCCAGACACGGTGTTGCAACTGAGGATTGTGTCCTTTACACGACAACATTCCCCTGCCATGACTGTGCCAAGCACATCGTCGCAACGGGAATCAAACGCGTTGTTTATCTCGAACCATACGCGAAGAGTCTTGTAGGAGAGCTCTATTCGGATTCGATTGTTATTGATGGAGAGGGACAATGCTGTGACAAAGTCCCATTTGAACCTTTTGTCGGCATAGCCCCAAAACGCTACTCGGACCTTTTTGCGCTGGCTGGCCGAAACAGAAAGAACAAAGACGGCACCGTCAAAGCATGGCGTCGATCCGGTTCTGTCCCAAATATTCCTGAATACACCGTTGCGAGGATGGCTGCTGAACAAAAAGAGTTCAAGGATTTCAAAAACGAAATGGAAAAGAAGGGCTTCGTGCCGGAGGAATCGAATAAATGAGTTTGCGAAAGGATTGGCTCAACCGTCAATTTGTGAGAGTTGACGCAGACGTGCGAAACTGGCCTATCTCTATGAAAGTAGAAGCTGGTTTTGTGACCAGAGAGCAAGCTGGACAAGGGCTATCGTGTACTTCTAACGAAAAGGCAGCGGCAGTTGAGATTGCACCTAGAGCGCCAGTTAAGAATGAGGACTAAAACGTTCGCGAACCAGACCGAATGTCATCTGGGCCGCAAACAGCAACTGGCCGGCGGAACGTCACAGGTGGGATCGCCAGGGCACTGAGACGTCCGGGCGGCTTCTACGGCATAGGCGGTGCGTGTCAGCATGTCACGATTCGCCGGATTGCCGTGGGCAGGCTGATTTATCGTTCCTCGCCCTCCGACCGGATTACTCCCCATAACGTGCCAGAGTCCGTAGCGATCCACTTGGCCGCATCGCCGACCCGCGGAAGTGAGCTGGGCACCTGAAACTCCCCAGAAACGGCGTTCGAGGAAGTCTGGCCGGATTAAGAATTGGGAAGGCGGCTTGGGTCAGCCAATAGTGTCGGCGCCGACGGGTGCCCGTGATTGTGGTGCCGTTGCCCGGTTGTGCAGCGGCCAAAGGAAGGGAGTGTCGGGAAGCGCTGCGAGGGGGCGCATTCGTGGGGTACGCACTATGGTTGGCGGTGATTGGGTTTGGCAACCCCGTGGGAACCCCGCCAGCCCGGACACTCCACGCAAAGCGCGGCGTCGACAGACCACGAATTGCGCACGGCCGATCCCGCTCATTCGTGGCGCAGGGCGTTGGTCGGGTCGAGGCGCGCGGCGCGGCGGGCGGGGAGGTAGCAGGCGATGAGCGCAACCACGGCCAGCAATGCGGTGGTGGCGACGAGGATGGATGGATCGCCGGGCTTCACCTGGGAGAGCAGGGTCGCCAGGATTTTGCCGGCGGCGAATGCGCCGGCGATGCCGATGGCGGAACCCACGGCGGTGAGGAGCATGCCCTGGCGCAGCACTTCGGCCAGCACGCGTCCCTGGGTCGCGCCGAGGGACATGCGGATGCCAATCTCGCGCGTACGCTGCGTCACGGAATAGGAGAGCACGCCATAGATGCCCACCGCGGCCAGCAGCGCCGCCAACCCCGCGAAGGAGCCGACCAGCAGGCTCAAGAACTGCTGGCCCTGCGTGTTATCGTCGATCACCTCGTCCATGGTACGGACGGAGAACAGCGGCAGGGCCGGGTTGAGTTTTGCGACCACCGCGCGCACGGGAGCCGTCAGGCTGGAGGGCCGCATGGAGGTGCGCAGGACCAGGAAGACCCGCGAACGGGACCGGATCACCTCGTGCGCTTCGGGCACGGGGCGATGGGTGATGCCCCACTGGCGAACGTCGCTCACGACGCCGATCACCTGCCGCCACGGGCCGTTCTGGTTGCCGCTGGAAAACATCTGGCCGAGCGGGTTTTCCGTGGGCCAGAAGTGGCGGGCCATCGTCTCATTGATCACCGAGGGATAGACAATGGCGTTGGTCTGTTCGGCGGACGGCCGCGCGCCGCTTTCCCAGAACGGGCGCATACGCGCGTCGAGGGCCATGGCCGCCTGGGTATCGGCGGGCGTGAATCCGCGGCCCTGGAGTAAACGCACGCCCATGACGCGGAAGTAATCGGGAGACACGGAGTGAGTCTCCACCAGCGGGCCGCTCATGCGTTGAAACGGCCTTCCCCGGATGGTGGCGTAGTAGTTGCTGCCGCCTTCGAGCGGGACGCGGTCGCTGAGGGCGGCGGTTTCCACGCCGGCGATCCGCCGGGCCTGCTCCAGCAGCGACTGCGCGAAATTGAAGCGCTGCTGGTCGGTGGCATAGTCGGCCTCGGGAAGCTGGATCGCGGCCGTCCAGACGCCCTCGGCGCGCACGCCGATATCCATGCTGCGCAGGCGCGCGAAATCCTTCAGCAGAAGGCCGGCGGATACCAGCAGCACCAGGGAGAGCGCGATTTCGCCCGCCACCAGCGCGTTGCTGGTGAAGCGGCGGCGGCGTCCCGGGCTGACCGAACTCCCGGCGCCGCCCTTCAGCTCCTCGTGCAGATCGGGCCGCGAGGTCTGAAGCGCGGGGAAGATGCCGAACAGCGCGCCGGTCACCAGCGCCACGGCGAACGTGAAGGCCATCGCCGTGGCATTGAGCTGAATGACGTTGAACTGCGGCACGGCGAAGCTCTTCAGGCTGGCAAACAGGGCGATAATGGCCCAGCCCAAGGCCAGACCAAGGGCGCCGCCCATGGCGGATAGCAGCAGGCTTTCGGTGAGCAATTGCCGGACCAGCCGCCACCGGGCCGCACCCAGCGCACCGCGAACCGCCATCTCCTTTTGACGCGCCACCGCCCGGGAGAGCAGCAGATTCGCCACATTGGCGCAGGCGATGAGCAGCACCAGGCCGACGGCCGAAAGCATCATGAGCAGCGAGGAGCGCGATTTGCCCGCCAGGTCCTCATGCAGCGAAACCACCGACGCGCCGACCTTGAAGTTGGAATCGGGATATTGCTGTTCCAGGCGAGAGGCGATGAGCGTCAAATCCGCCTGGGCCTTCTGGAGGGTGGCGCCCGGCTTCAACCGGCCGATTGCCGAGGCCCAGTGGCTACCCCGAGTACCCAGGGATTTGGAATCCATGTCCAGCGGGATCCAGAGTTGCGCCCGCGACGGATAGCGGAAGGTGGCCGGCGCCACGCCAATGACGGTGTACTTCTTCGAGTTGAGGGAGAGGGTCTGCCCGAGGATATGGGGATCGCCGGCGTAATGGCTCTTCCAGAGGCCGTAGCTGAGGATGGCGACCTGGTCTTTGCCGGGCTGGTCCTCGCCCGGCGCAAAGCAGCGGCCAAGGAGCGGCGTGACGCCGAGCAGAGAGAAGAAGTTGGCCTCGGTGGGGAGGGCGAGGACATGGTCGGGCTCGCCCTTGCCGCTGAGGTTCATGTCCTGCGGCCAGTTGAACAGCGCCATGTCCTGGAAGGTGCTGTTTTGGGTTTTCCAGTCGAGGAAATCCGGACCGGCGAAGGGATAGGTGCCGGGCGCCGATTCGGTCTCGTAGAGGCGCAACAACTGTTCGGGGTTATGGTACGGCAAGGGCCGCAGAAGGACGGTTTCGATGATGCTGAAAATGGCGGTGTTGGCGCCGATTCCGATGGCCAGCGTGGCAGTGGCGACGATGGCGAATCCCGGAGACTTCCACAGGCTTCGCAGAGCGTAACGCAGGTCCTGGAGCAGTGTCTGCATAAAATGGGCCTTATTGTCTGGTACGGCGCCCGGAATGAGTTAGACGCATTTTCTCCGAAATGGTTGGGGAAGCGGCGGGCGGGGAAGCGACCTCGAACATGGGGAACCGGGGACAGACAGGCCTGCCAGCGAATTTCCGGCAAAGAGCGCCGGAAATCCATGTCAGGCTTGTCAGTCCCCGGTGGCGGCTACTTCAACAGGACGGCGACGGCGGAGGGGGAGACGTCGAGGCGGTCGATGCGGCAGCCGAGTTCGAAGGGCCGGCCGATGACGGCGTCGGGGTACATGGGGATGAGGAAATTCTGAATCAGGAAGTCGAGGGTGGGGCCGTCGATGACGAGGCCGGAGATCTCCACACGCTGGATATCGACGGTGGCGCGGCCGGCGGAGGAGCGGACGCGGGCGGTGACAGTGACGGGGCGCTCGCCGTCGAGGAGCTTGGACATGAGCCAGCCGGGCTGGCGGCCGGCGGAACGTTCCAACTTGCCGAAATCGATGAGCGCGGCGCCAGTGGCGAGGTCGCGGGCGGCGACGCGCAGTTGGGGATTGCGCACGCCGGCGGGCGCTTCCCTGGCGACCCAGGCGTTGAGTTCCGGGAAGGTGAGGATGACGCGCGCGCCGGAGCGCAGGCGGCCGGCTTCGATGGAGTCGAACTTCTGTTTGGCGGAGGCGTAATCGTTGTATGCGGCGCCGGCGAGGGTTGCGGCGACAAACAGGATCGAGATGGCCCACAATCGGCGGCTCACGATGGGTTGGACGCTGGCGGCATGGTAAGGGTTGCCGGGGATAGCGCGAAAGGACTCACACACTGTGGAAAAGGCCACAACGTGGACGTGGGTGGCGAGCGGGCGCAGGCGGGAGATCCTCGGGTTTGGGTTTAGATCCAAGGAGATAGCCGGACTTGGGCAGACCGGCGGCAACGGTGGTCGGCTTGCTCGGAGAATTCCGGAGTTTTTTATGCCGATAACTCTTCTTGCTCTGGCAGTGATTCTTTTGGCCGGGGTGGCGGTGTGGCGGTTGGGCAGCGCCTGGTGGAAGTACCGGGGACAGCGTGTCATCACGTGCCCGGAAACCAAGCGTCCGGCGGGTGTGGTAGTGGACGCCACGCACGCGGCCGCGACGGTGTTCGGCAAGGCTCCGGAATTGCGGCTCAGCGAGTGTACGCGCTGGCCGGAAAAGGCGGGATGCGGGCAGGAATGCTTGAGCGAGGTCCGGGAATCCGGGGCGGATTGCCTGGTGCGCAACATCATCGCCAAATGGTACCGCGACAAGGACTGCGCCGCATGCGGGCAGCCAATCGGGGAAATCGACTGGACCGGGAGCCGTCCCGCGCTACTGGTCGCCGATCGGGTAAGTGTGGAGTGGAACCAGATTCCGACCGATAAGTTAGTTGGGACGCTGGCGGCCGCGTTGCCGATCTGCTTCACCTGCCACACGGCGAATAAGCTGGTCAAGGAGCACCCTGAACTGGTGACGGACCGGCATCGCGCTGGCCTTTGATGTAGCTCTACGAGGTCTTTTACATTGAAGCTGGTTCTGTTTTGCCTCCTGGCGGGCGTCTTCCCCGGCTGGAGCGAAACGCGGGGGGCAACGTTTGCCCCCATCACGCTGTACACGCAGTTTGAGCAGGCGCCGCCGGGGGGCGTGCTCGAAGCACTCCAGGATGAAGTGGCGTCGATTATGGCGCCGATCGGAATTCGTTTCGAGTGGCGCGACCTGGGCAAAACGGGTGGACACGAGGTTTCCGCGGAACTGGCGGTGGTCACGTTTAAGGGAAGGTGCGACGCCGCGGGCCTGCTGACGCGTAGCAAGTTCGAAGGCGCATTGGGCTGGACGCACGTGAGCGACGGGCAGATTCTGCCGTTCACGGACGTCAGTTGCGACCGGGTTCGGGAGTTCGTACAGACGGGACTGCTGGCATTCCGGGTGGAGGATCGGGAAGCGAAATACGGGCGCGCGCTGGGCCGCGTACTGGCGCACGAGCTTTACCATATCTTCGCCAACACGCTGCGGCACGGGTCGGGTGTGGCGAAGGAGAGCTACAGCGTGCAGGATCTACTGGCCGACGATTTCCAGTTCGAGGCCAAGGAAACGCGGATGCTGCAGACCAGCCGGCCGAAGCCAGCGGTGGAGGGCACGGCGGGGACGATGTAGGAGGCGCGGAGGCGCGGAGGAAACATGCCCCCACGAATGGGGTCATGGCAGCCTCTGGAAGGCTGCTCTACGGTGGCCTAAGACGAGGCGGCGCAGGCCATCTGAGAGATCATTTGGCGGGCATATTCGGCGGCATCCCAGAAGGCTTTCTGCATGTGTTCGGCCGTGGGAGCCTGACCGGGCAGCCAAACGCCAGACTCATAGGCCAACACGCAATCCAGCACGGCGCCCAGAGCACCCTCGCGCTGGAGGAGCGCGTGCTTGAAGCGGATATCGATGGGAAGGGGCTCGACCAGGGCTGCAAGGGGCTCATTGAAGACGGAATCGAGGGTACTCAACAGGCCGGTGATATAGGATTCCGGGGCGGAACAGTGCAGCGCGGCGCCGATGAGTTCGCTCATGCGGGCTCGCTGGAGGGCGGCCTCCAGGTAACCGGAAGGGCAATCGTCGTTGCCG
>JADGNT010000249.1 GCA_017883345.1 Candidatus Solibacter sp.
CCCGCTTCAAGCGAGCGACGGCCATGATTGGCAGCCCCGCCTTGCCTTGAGGGGCGAAGGGTCTTAAGCCAACGGGTTGATCTTAAATACATACGCGAAATCGCACGGCGGCTTCTCCGGCAAGTTGATTGCGACTCCGTCCGCGTTACGCGCCCACACCAGGTTGGACTCCGAACCCAGCAATCCTACTCTGGCAATCTCGCCGCCGTAATGAGGCGAGCCCGTGGCCAGCGACTTAATGAGGAGCTTGCCGTCTGCAGGCCAAGCCAATGCAATGGCGTAGAGGGAGTCTCTCCTGGTGGTGAATCGCATATCGCCCGGAGCGAATTGCGGGAGTCGGCCATACGGCGTGGCGCCGGAACTCCGGGTCGGGCCTTCGCCGGCAATCTTCCATGGCCGGGTAGAGTAGATCGCCTCGCTATTGATGGCCATCCAGGCGCCGAACTTGTCCAGGAAAGCGAATTCATCGTCGTCCGGCCTGCCATGGCCGGGCAGAGGAATGTTCAGCAACAGATTGCCGTTCTTGCTGACGACATTTACCAGTAGCTGGACCATGGCCTGGGGCGTTCGATACCTGTGATTTTCCAGGAGCGAGCGATTGTAATGCCAGCTTCCGATGCAGGCGTCGGTTTGCCATGGATCCGGTTGGATCGCGTCCGCCTGGCTCATTTCAAAGTCGCGAACCAGCGTGTTCAGAACCGCGGCGGGAACATTCTTAATATTGAACACCGCATCCAACTTCCCAGAGTTCCGCCGCACATTGGCGTTGTAGTAATACGCCATGATATGCGGCGTGAGTTCCGGCATGCCGAGCCAGACGCCCCCGCCTCCCCGGTCGAAGTCCCAATCGGAGTTGTCGTCAAAATAGAGGAGGTCCGGGTTGTACTGATCGATCACGTCCTGAACCCGCAACATGAAACTCTCGACGAACTCCGGACAGGGATCGCTCTTGTCGTGCGGGCGCCCATTCAGATCCTGAGGATCCATGCCGTCCCACCACTTGCCCTTGCCGTCGGATTTCGTCAGAACGCCATCGTAGGGCACGTCCTTCAGCGGACCGGCCTTGTCGCTGCCGTAGCGCACCGGCATAAACTCCCGCCAAGTCCGTCCTGGCGTGCCGTGATAGGTGATCCCGAACCTGAGCCCGTGCGCGCGCGCGATCTTTGCCCAGGTTCCCACGATGTCCTTCTTCGGTCCGACCTTTACGCAGTTCCAGGGCTGATGCTTCGAGTTCCAGCAGTCGAAGTTGTCATGGTGATTCCCGAGCGCCACGAAATATTTGGCGCCGGTCTTCGCGTAGAGCCGGATCAACTCTTCCGGATCCCAGTTCTCCGCACGCCAGATATGGCAGATGTCCTTATAGCCGAATTGCGACGGGTGCCCGTATGTCTTGACGTGGTAGTTGTATTGGGCATTGCCCTGTACGTACATGCCGCGGGCGTACCAATCTCCCTGCTCGGGGACGCACTGCGGACTCCAATGAGCCCAGATCCCGAACTTGGCGTCGCGAAACCAATCGGGGTACCGGTAAGCCTTCAAGGATTCCCAATTGGGCCGGAACGGCCCCGGTATCGGGCCGCCCGCGAAATTGCTATCAGCGTATGAGTTCCGCTGCCCTAACACGAGCTTCGCGGCCGCCAACAAACCCGCGCCGCCAGCAATGAACTTCCTGCGGTCGAAGCCTTCAGCTTTACGATTCATCGCGGACTACTCCTTTGCCTCGCGGCCGACATGCCGCCCTGACATCCACTCTCTCGGCCGCACTTACAACTCGCCTGTCAAGTGCGGTATGTTTGGCAGCGGCTGACCGCCGCCAACGCCAATTTTCACCTTCTCCTTCGGAAGGTCGTCGGAAGCCACCGTGAAAGTCACCTGCCGGCTCTCGCCCGCGCGGAGATGGATGCGCTGGAAGCCGCGGAGATTGCGGATCGGAGCTTCTTCTCCGGGGCCGCCGCCGATGTATAGCTGCACTACTTCATCGCCATCCACCTTCGAAGTGTTCTTGACCGTCGCGCGGATCTCAGCGCCCTTCGAAGTACGCTTCGCGATCAGGCCCGAATACTCGAACGTCGAGTAGCTCAATCCGAAGCCGAACGGGTAGAGGGGCTCGCCTTTGAAATAGCGGTAGGTGTGGCCCTTCATGTTGTAGTCGGTGAACTCGGGAAGCTGGCTGGTGCTCTTGTAGAAAGTTACGGGGAGACGGCCCGCCGGGTTGTTCGTACCCGCCAGCGTCTCCGCGATGGCTGTGCCGGCTTCTTCTCCGCCGTACCAGGCGGAGAGAATCGCGGCCGCATGCTCCGCGGCGTAGTTTACGGCCAAGGCGCTGCCACTGGTCAAGACAACTACCACGGGCTTGCCGGTGGCGATCATCGCCTTCACGAGGTTCTCCTCCGTCTCGGGCAACTCAATGGCCGAGCGGTCGTGGCCCTCGCCTTCCTGCGACCCGTTCAGGCCAACGCAGACGATCGCCACATCCGAATCCCTCGCGATCTTCTCGGCCTCGGCTATCAAAACCGGGGCGGGCGGAATCCAGTTGAGTTGGGCGGAGCCTTCGGGGCCGGTCTGCTGAAACTCCACTCGCACGGCGTACTTATGGCCGCCTTCCAACTGCATCGGCGCGGGGGCGCCGCGGCCAGGTCCCCCGCCCGCTGGCCCCTGGCCCTGCCCCGGCCCAAGGCCGGCCGGTCTGGCGCCGGCGGGTCCGCTGGGGTTCACTTCCTTGTCGTCGAGGAACAGCTTGATCTTCCCATTGCGGTTCCACTGTCCGGTGCGCGCGGAGACGACGTAACCGCCGGTCACCGGCGGCATGAGCTTGCCGGTCCAGCGGATCGAATACTTGTCGCCATTGATAGCCGCCATCACGGCGGGCTCTTCCATGAAGGAATCGAAATACACACGCGGCTCAGTCCGGCGCAGCGTCGGCTGGCCCTGGAAATCGGGATTGTCCCAGTACTCGACCAGCATTCCCGGCCCTTTGCCATCCGGTGTATTCAAAACATTCGAAGATACCAGCGCCGGCGTCGCGGAGGTGTAGTTCGCACCCAGCGCGTATTGCACGTTGGCTTTGGCAAACTGCTTCGTGATCCCTTCGAGCGGCGTGACCTGCTTGGAGGAGATGCCATTGTAGTTGCCCAGCAGGCCGACCGGATCGTCGGCGGATGGGCCAATTACCGCAATCCTGCCCACGGTCGATTTGAGCGGAAGGATGCCGCCCTCGTTCTTCAGCAGAACAATGGCCTCCCGCTCCGCATCGCGCGCGAGTTGCCGATGCGCCGCGGAATCGTTCTCGGAGTACGGGATCTTTGTGTACGGCACGCGCTCGGGAGGGTCGAACAGGCCCAAGCGGATGCGCGCCACGAACAGCCTTTCAGCGGAACGGTTAATCTCAGCTTCCGTGATGGTACCGGCCTTCACCTCATCGAGCAGGCTGCGGTATTCGCCGCCGCACGTCAGGTCCGTTCCAGCCTTCACCGCCGCTACCGAAGCCGCGCCCAGCGTCGCGACGTATTTGTGGCTGCGGAAGATGTCGCCGACCGCGCCGCAATCGCTCACCACGTAACCCTGGAATCCCCACTGGTCCCGCAGCCGCTTCTGAAGGAGATCCGTGCTGGCGCAGCCGGGCACTCCGTCCACCGAGTTATAGACGCACATGACGGAGTCGGCCTTGCCTTCCATCACCGTGGCCTTGAACGCAAACAAATACGTATTCACCAGGTCGTACTCGCTCACCTTGGCATCGAAGGTGTGGCGCAACGGCTCCGGGCCGCTGTGCACGGCATAGTGCTTAGGAGTGGCGATGGTTTTGAAGTACCGCGGATCGTCACCCTGCATGCCCTTGACGAATGCGATGCCCATGCGGCTGGTGAGAAACGGATCTTCGCCGTAGGTCTCCTGCCCGCGGCCCCAACGCGGGTCGCGGAAGATGTTGACGTTCGGCGACCAGTAGTCCAAGTAAGCGATGCGGCCCGGCGCGGCGCCCGGACCCACCTCGGTGACGGGCGGCCGGCGCGCAGCCTCATGGAACTTGGCGCGTGCTTCGGTGGAGATGACGTCGGCCATCTTGTGCACCAACTCGGGATCGAAGCTCGCGCCTAGTCCGATCGGCTCGGGGAACACGGTAGCGCGATGCTGGGCCACTCCGTGCAGGGCCTCGTTCCACCAGTTGTAGACCGGCACGCCGAGACGCGGAATGGCGGGAGCGCTGTTCTGCATCTGCAGCACCTTCTCCTCCAGCGTCATGCGCGAAACGAGATCCGCCGCCCGCTTTTCGGGCGACAGGGTGAGATCGAGGTACGGGGCGTTGGCAGGCTGTTGACCGAAGGACGCGGCGCACAGCGCCAGGAAAGCAATTGCGGATAAAGTGGATCTCAACTTCCAATCTCCTATCTGTATTCGAGGCTCCCTGCTTCCTCGCGGAATCCCCATAGTAAGCGAATTAGCCGATGGGGCCGCCGGACGCGAATCGCGCAGCCCGCTGCAGATGAACAACCGGCCCCACGGCATACGTCAAGCGTGGGCCGCCTGCTTGACCCAATCGAGCGGCTTGCGGCGGCCCAGTATCAGACGGAACGTGACCGGTCTGTTCTCTGGCAGATGAAGATCGACGTCGGCCCCGCCCGTCTGGAGCGGCGCCGCCAGGACGCCGGCTGGAGCGGTGATCGCTTCGATCCCGTGCCGCGCGATCAGGGTAATGTCCTGCTTTCTCGCCGAGGTAACCGTTAGGGCCACGGTTCGCGCTACCATGTCCCAGGCGAGTTTGTCGAGCTTCGCAAACGTGCGCAGCCGCATGCCGTAAATTGAGCCTTTCACCAGCGAAGGTGGAAGGGCGGGAAGGACTTCAATCACGCCGGGGCGCGAGTAAGCCAACATTTCCATGATGATGGCGGGAATTCCCCCGTGCGCATCCGGAACAGGCACGGCATAGGGCTCGCGCGCACACCGGAGCGCTTCACTGATATAACCCTGCTCCATCAATTGCCGTAGTTGAACGTCCACGATGACGTTGTCTTTGAGCCGCGCCCCAACCAAAGCGCGATGGCAGCGAGCGTAGGCAGGCATGGTCTCGCCTGCCACCGCCGTCGCTAACACATCGAACGTGCGCCTTCGAGCGGCGATGTCGGCGGCTCGAGCCAGTTGCGGCGTGCGATCGGGATCGATATCGTCGCCGGGCCAGACTCCGTAGAGATGAGAGACATGCCGATGGATATAACGCTCTTGCAGCGTGGGCCAAGCCCATTCCTTCAGAGTCCCGTCCGGTTCCAGCATGTAAGGCGGTATCTTGGCCAGCATGGCCTTCCATTTCGGCACGCTGTCGGCATCGGCGCCCAGTATCTCAGCGGCCTGGATCAAATGAGTGAGCGCTTCCCGGCACACGGCAATATCCATGGTGGCGTTGATCAGCGTGGGACCCGACGGGTCCGTGCTGGCAGGCATGTTTTCGGGCGAGATGGATGGGACGAAGATATAGTTCCCGTTCTTGTCGGTGGCGCTGAGGAAATCTTCGTAGAACAGCGCCAGCTCCTTATACGCCGGCACCACGCGATTGCGAAGGAATTCCGTGTCACCGGTGACCAGATAGTGGTCCCAGAACTGGCGCAAACGCCCGCCTCCGGCGGAAATCCAATAGGGCCAGATTCCCATGGAGGTGTTGCCTGTGTAATAGTGACTAACGCCGATGCCCTTGTCCGGAAACAGGGGATAACAGGCGCCGCGCATGCCGAAGATGTTCTTCGCGTTGGCGCGGTGATCCGGGGCCAGGCTTTCCATCCAGTTGAACCAGGCCTCCATGCCTTCCCGCAAGTTGCCCTGCACGGCGCCCGCCGTCTGCAGGTCGATGGTCGAATTGACTTCGGCCGCGATGCTGGGATGCTTGCCGCTCGTGAGGATGAACCAGTGGCGTCCCATTTGGAAGGTCTTCTCCAGCAGTGCGGGCGAGTAGTCCGGCCTCGACCGCTGATCGGCCAGAAGCTCTTCGGTGGACATGCCATACTGCGACGCGCCGCCGAAATCCACGGTGACGCGGTTGAAGACCTCCCACTGAACTTTCTGGTGCCGGTCAAGCAAGCCCGGATAATCCGCGGCGAGCTGTTCCACGGCCTGCCGCAAGGCATCCACCTTCTGCTCGCTGTAGTCCGCGAACCATTCGATGCGCGTCAGAAGCATCACCGATGATGCGCCCTCGACAACCAGCGTGTCGCGAACCACCCGGGCCGAGCCGCCGTTGCGTAACACGCGAGCCACTCCGGCGTAGCCGCTATTGTCCACGGAAGGATCCAAGCGGCACCTGTAAATCAACCGCTGTTCGTTCGAGTCCTGCCGGATCTCGCAGGCTTCGACGCCCTTCGGAGGAGTCGCTTTCGGCGGCGAGCCTGAGGCTCCCGGAGTGAACGCTGCCCGGTCGGGCGCGGTGGAGCCGATTCCCGCGTGACTGCCCCAGTCCATTCCGGAACGCATGCTCCATTCGGCGGACTTCTGCAATGAGATTCGGACGTTCACCTTCTGGCCCGCGGGCGCTGTGAGCCACTGAACGATGACGTTGTCAGGCCGGGAAGCGAAAGTCCGGCGAAGCCAGTCGCCGTGCTCATCGGTCCAGGCGATTTGTATCTCGCCGTTCTCGAAATTAAGCGTTCGGACGTAGTCTTTGGCCGCCGCTGCTTTCGGAGAATCGAGTCGCATCAGGAATGCGGGGACGGTCAGGTGCGGCTCTGTATCCTGCTTGATCGGGCTGTTATTCATGTGCTGGAGGGCGAGCGCCACGGCGTCGCGGGTTTTCCCTTCCAGCGCCAATTGCCGCACCTGCGGGAAAATGTCCGCCACGTTCGGCGCCTCCAAGGGCCGCTTCCACGGCATGAGCAGGCTCTGGTGGTGGAAGAGAATCTGCTCCGCGAAGGGATCTCCCATCAGCTCGATGTTCATGGCTCCATTGCCGGAGGTGAGAGCGCCGCTGACCAGGGTGCCGGGCGCGGTGCTGCAAAAGCCCCGTTGCGGTACGATCTTCCGGCGGACACGTTCGGCCAGCGGCATCGGCGAGATGGAATACGAGGTCGCCGGCGCCGGTGGGTTCGGCAGGAACGGGTCCTTCCGCACGCGGCGGAGATACTCAGCCGGGCGATTGTCCGCCGGCGGCGCTGTTACCTGTTTGGATGTTTGTTGCGGGGCGTCCTCAGCCGCGGCAAGCGCAGGCGATGCTTCCAGCCGGTCCAGCCGC
>JADGNT010000250.1 GCA_017883345.1 Candidatus Solibacter sp.
GTTCCTGCGCGGCATCATCGAATCCGGCCCCGCGGAGGGCGCGGCTCCCGTGACTGGCGCCTACTATCCCTGCATCGCGCGCGCGGGCGTTTACTATTTATACTTCCTGGATTACCACCAACCCGCGCTGGCCGATTTCGACCTGCCCGCCGGCGGCCGCTTCACTGCCGAGATCATCGACCCGTGGGCGATGACCATCACCAAAGCCGAGGGCACCTTCTCCGGCAAGTTCCAGTTGAAAATGCCCGGCAAGGAGATGCTCGCCGTGCGCTTCCGCAAGACCTAAGAACGGTTGGCAGGCGGAAGCGCCTGCCCCACCAAAACGCAAGCCCTTGCATACCAACGTGGGACAGACGCTTTCGTCTGTCAACCCGGCGAGTTCTTACGGTCTCCGGGGGCCGGACAAGCGCGTCCCGCCGCCCAACGCTTTCGAGCTATACCAGGCGCTGCAGGACCGCAAGGCCCCGGTGAAGCTGATCCTCTACAAGGGCTTCGGCCACCCCATCAACAAGCCCAAACAGCAGCGCGCCGTGATGGAACTACAACTACGATTGGTTCAGTAAATACATCTGGGGGGAAGAGTAGCGCGCCCACAAGTGGGCGTGGCGCAATTACTTTTTGACAGGCCCGGAGCGCATCCGGCGAGGCTCATTTTTCCTGGCGGGCGGGCCGGTACGCGGGCGCGGGCTGGTGCTGGTGACTGCCGCCTTGGCCCGTTCCGAATTGGCGAGCAAGGCGAGACGCTTGGGGGCGATCAGTTTGTAGCTGCCGACCACCAGTTCGGCCACCTCGTTCCAATCCAGCCCGCTGACATCCAGGCGGAGCGCCACCCAACCCCGCGGGCCGATATACGCCGGCATATAGAATTTGGCGGGGTGGGCGGCCACCAGCGCTTCGTTATCGCCGGGCTGCACCTTGCAGCACACGGAGACGATGCCATCGCCATGATGATCGTTCAGGTAGTACGCGAACGTGTCCTTCCTGACCAGGAAGGTGGCGTGGCGGCCGGCCGACTCCTGTATGGCTTCGGGCAGCGCCAGACAAATCTTCATCAGACGGGCCAGGCGGCCGTCCTTCGTATAAGCTTTTTTCATCTACTGCCGGACTTTCTTTTCTTCGCCCCAGAGCAATGGGTCGGGGCCGGAGAGGGCTAGGAACTTGTCATAATACGCGCGCGCATCGCCGGCGCGGCCTTCTTTTTCGGCCAGCAGGCCGCGCAGGTAGAGCAGGCGCGGCAGATAGAAGCCGGTGTAGGGGGTGAGTCCGTTGGCGGAGGGAATCGGGTTCGAAGCGAGCAGGGGAGCGGCTTCCTTCACCCGGCCGGTCTCCAGATAGCACCAGGCCAGCATCACGGGGAGACCTTCGTCGGCGGTGGGGCTGCCGTTTTCCCACATCTGGCGGAGCAGCAGCATGGCGGGCTGAAACTGTTGGTTGACGAGCAGGGCGTAGGCCAGGGAGAAGTTCTTGATGGCGCTCTGCGCGGGGCCGGGGAACTGCTGTTCGGCGCGCACCACCCATTCCGAGGAACTGGCGGGCGGAGACGCCAGGAATTTGGCGACCAGGGCGTTGCCGGCGGACGCGGGGGCGGCGATGGAGAGCGCCTTCTGCGCCAGGCGGGCGGCGCCCTCGCGATCGCTGGTTTCCAGGCTCCAGATGGCGAGCTCGGCGTAGGCGCGCGACGCGATATCGCGCAGTGGGCCGGATTCGGCGGCGAGCGCGAAGGCTGCCATCTGTTGCGCGGCGGCTTTGCGGCGGCCGCTGATCCAGGTCCACTGGGCGCGGCGGTAATCCACGATGGGGTCCTTGGCTGCCACGCGCGCCGCCAGGTATTGCTCGGCGATGTTGTTGGCGCCAGAGGCGTCGCCGGTCAAGAGGCGGGCCACCGCGGCCTTGACGAGCGGACCGTTGTTTTGGAAGCTGGGGTCCTTTTTGGCGGCCTGCAGGTAGAAGTTCTCGGCGGCGGCGAGGCGGCCCGCGACGAGTTGGATATCGCCCATGGAATCGAGCGGGTTGGACTCGTTGGGGCGCAGGGCCGCGTAGCGGCGGAGGGCGCTCATGGCGGCATCCGGATCGCCGGCCTGCGCGGCCGCATATCCCAGGGAGTTGAGCAGCGCGACGTCCTCCGGCTCCAGGTCCGACGCCTTCCGATAGGCTTGCTGCGCCTGCCGGTACTGGTGGCGATTCATCAGCGAATCGCCCAGCCAGCGCCAGGCGTTGGAATCGCCGCTATCCAGCTTGACGAGCTTGGCGAGGGCACTCTGCCGCGCGTCCGGATTGCCGGTCAATTCGGCGGATTCCAATTCCAGGCGGGCGCGATCGAGTTCGGGGATGGCATTGCCGCGCGCCAGGGCCTGGTCGAGCGTGGCGACGGCGCCGGCGCGGTCCTGGCGCTGCGCCTTGATCTGGGCCAACAGCCGGTAAGGCGGAACGAAATCCGGGTCGGCCGCGATGGCCACGCCGAGGCCCACCTCCATGACCGTGACGTCGCTGCTCTCCAGCGCCCTCATGTACGCTTCCAGCGCCTGGGGATTGCGCGTACCGTAAGGGACGATTTTGCTGGAGATCTGGCGGGCCAACGCGGCGCCAGAGCCGAGCACGGCGTCGCCCAGACTGGTGTTGGCCGGAGAGGACACGCCGATCACGTTGGTGGCCTTCAAGGTGCGCGCGTCTTCGATGGTCAGCCGCACTTCGAGCTTGCCATGGCGCACCGTATAGTCGCCGTAGGCAAGGAGCGTGGCGCCGGCGGCCAGGGCCTGGCTGCTTTCCGCGGAGATGCCGGGCGCCGAAATGGGGCGCACGCCGAGCACGCGATCGAGCGAATGGATGCTGGCGGAGGAGATCACCCGCGGCTGGCCGGCGCCGGAAAGTTCAGCGGTGACGATCTCCGACAAGGCGCGGCCCGCCCAGCCGAGCGAGGCGTCGCCGCTCAGGTTCTCCAGGCGGAGGACGGCGAGGCGCTCCACTGGCGGGCCGGCGGTTTGGCGGGTGCAACCTGTAAAAAATAGTGAAAGCAGAAGGGCGGGCGGGGCATAGGCGGTTAAGCGACTTCGGTAACTTCGCGGCTCCTTCGACGAATCGCTCCCTAACGGTCGCGGCTCTGACGGCGCATCAGAGCCGCGACCGTGAGGGAGCGATTGGCTTCTGTTAGAGAACACGCGGCTCCAGGGCGAGCAACTCCTTGAATTCGGGCAGCTCGCGCAGCCCGGCGAAGGCCGGGTCGTCGGGCAGCTTTTTGCGATCCTTATAGCCCTCTTCGAGAGCCTTGCGCAAGTACTGGAGGGCGAGATCGTTGCGCCCACCCTGCGCGTAGAGGGCGGCCATCGAGTAGTGGAACTTGGCGCGATCCTGCACGCTGCGTTCTTGCAGCAGCACGCCGTAGCTGCTGTGGCGCTCGAAGACCTCGGGATCGAGCTTCAGCGCGATGCGGAATTCCGCGAGAGCCAGGTCGATCTGGTTGCGCGCGAAATAGGCGGTCCCGAGGTTGCTGTGGATGGATGCCGAGTCGGGCGCGAGTTTGATGGCTTTCTTATATTGCGAGATGGCCCGGCGGTAACTTTTGTTGGCGTAGTACACCGTGCCCAGATTGTTGACGGCTTCGGAGTAGGTGGGTTTCAGCTTGATTGCCTGTTCGTAGTATTTCCGGGCGGTATCGAGCTGCATTTGCTGGTGATGAGCGATGCCGATTTTATTGCGCAGCACGGCGTCCTTCGGCGAACCCTCGCTGAAGGCTTCGATGGCTTCACGATACATCTTGCGAGCCATGAAAATATCGCCGCGGCTCTCGGCGGACAGAACCGGTTTCGGCGTGTCCACCTGGGCGGCGCGTGTGCCGTCGAGTATGGAGTTTGGAGGAATTGTGATTGTTTGTGCGAACCCGATAGCGGCGCTAAAGCACGCCGCCAGAGTGACGGACCGAGGTCGGTAAACCATATGGCCCCCTTGCTGTTATTTAAGCACACGCCATAACCGCTGGAGAAACCCCTTCTTCTCTCCTGGTTTCTTGGTCTCGTCCTTGGGGGACGCCGGCGGCGGGGCGGTGGAATTCGCCGCCTGGCCGGATGCCTGGCGCGCGGCGCGGCGCGAGGCCGGGTCCGGCGGAGCCTGTCCGTCGCCCTGCGAACCTGGAATCGTGGGAGCCGCGCGCGCGGGCGGCGGCGTGGCGGGCGGCGGACTGGTGTCCCATCCGGCCACGGTGGTGATGCCGCCGCGCCCGCCGTGCAGGGGGCAAACCCCTACGGGCTCAGTGCCCGCGATGTAGACTTCGGAGCGCGTCTTGGGACAATTCGGAGCGGCCGGCATGCCCGACTCGGGATCGATCGTGATGGAGACGATGCCGGCGGGCGCGCGGAACGGTTTGACGTCGCGGTACTCACGATATTCCAGGGCGCGCTTCATGAACTCGGCCCATATGGGCGCCGCCGAGTGCGCGCCTTCCAGATTGAGTTCGAGATTATCGTCGAAGCCCACCCAAACCACGCACAAAAGTTCACTGGTGTAACCGGCGAACCAGCCATCGTGCGAGGTGCCGGTCTTGCCGGCGGCGGGGATGGTGAGATTGTAGCGGGCGCGAACCCCGGCCGCGGTGCCAGTGCGCAGCACCTCTTCCAGCAGGCTGGTGGTGAGGTAGGCGACCCGCGGATCCAGCACCTGCTTCTCCTCCACCTTGTTCTTGAAGACTACCTTGCCATCCTGCGCGCGCACCATGGAAAGGAAGCTGGGCTTCAGGTAGTCGCCGCCGTTGGCGAAAATGGTGTACGCGCCCACCGCTTCCACCGGGGTGATTTCGTAGGCGCCGAGCGCCACCGCCGGCGTCGGATGGATCTTGTAGTTCATGCCGGCGCGGTTGGCCATATCGACTACCGCATCGAAGCCCACCATCTCGCCGACTTTCACGGTGGCAACATTGAGCGAGTGGGCGAGAGCTTCGCGCAAGGTGACCGTGCCGGAGAATTTCTTCTCGAAGTTGCCGGGCGTGTAGCTCTGGTTATCGAAATAGAAGGTGGTGGGCTCGTCGACCACGGTGGTGGAGGCGGTGAACACGCGCGGACCACCGGAGACGGCGGTATCGAGCGCGGCGGCGTAGACGAAGGGCTTGAAGATGGACCCGGGCTGCCGTTTGGCCAGGGTGTGATTGAGTTGGCTCAACCCGTAGTTGCGCCCGCCCACCAGCGCCTTCACTTCGCCGGTATGGGGATCGATGGCGACCAGCGCGACCTGCGGCGTGGGCGGCGTCTGTCCCTTGAAACGGCGCTGCTTCTTGATCTGTTCATCCACACTGGCCATACCCAGGCGGACCGCCTCGACCGCGGCGCGCTGCACGCGCATATCGATCGTCGTGTAGACGCGGAACGCATTGGACTGAAAATCGGCGTCCTGGAACATGTTCTGCAGCTTGTCGTTCACCATGTCGACGAAATAAGGCGCTTCCACGCTGGTGGATCCCGCCTTGGTCACGGTGAGCGGGGCCTCGCTGGCGAGCGCGTAGTCGCGGTCGCCGATCACGTTGTTCTGCCGCATCAGCAGCAGGACGATATTGCGGCGGTCGCGCAGCCGGTCGGGGTGGCGGAACGGGTCGAAGTAGCCCGGACGCTGGATCATGCCGGCGATTTCGGCGGCTTCGGGCAGGTTGATGTTGTTGAGTTCCTTGCCGAGGTAGGCTTCGGATGCCTGCGCCAGGCCCACGATGTGAAAGGTGCCGCGCCAGCCCAGGTCCACCTGGTTGGCGTAGTATTCGAAGATCTGCTCTTTGGTCAGCTTCTGCTCCAGTTGGAGCGTGATGATGACTTCGGCCGCCTTGCGCTTGAAGCTCTTGTCCTGCGTGAGAAAGAACATGCGCGCCGTCTGCATGCTCAGGGTGGAGGCGCCCTGATCTTTGCGGCCCTCCTTGACATCGACGTAGACCGCCTTGAGGATGCGGATGGGGTCGAAGCCGAGGTGCTGGAAGAAGCGCTTGTCTTCAATCGAAGTGACGGCATCCACCAGCACCTTGGGGATGTCGTGGAACTTCACCATGCGCCGCTTTTCGCGCGCCGCCCCGGAAATCGCCTGGATGAGTTGCGGCTCGAGTTGGTACTGATTGCGGGCGGTATTGTCCTGCAAGGAAACGATCTGGGAGATCTTGCCCTTGACGAAGCGGATGAGGCCGGGTTCCTGGTCGAAGTAGGAATCGGATTGGGGGAATATCTCGATGTAATTCGAGTGGATCTGGTAGTAGCCGACCGGGTTGCCGCGGGACTCGGTGTAGCCGGAGCGGCGCAGGCCGGTGGCGATGTCGTTGGGAGTGATCGCGTCGCCCACCGAGACCGATTCGGGCGCGGCGAAGATCTTGGCGGAGTTGGCAAAAACGCCGGCGCGGAGCTTCTCGTCGATAATGCGGCTGTATCGGGCGTAGAAATAAGTAAAGGTTCCCAGGCCGGCGATGACGAACAGCGAGAAGAGGATGATCAAGCTGCGCCCGGTCGGGCCCAGAAGCAGATGGGTGAAGCCACTGCCGTGCGGGATGCGCAGCTTCATTTTTTGCCGGGCGGTCTTTTCGTCGGAGTTCGCCACTACTAACAATTCTCTCATGACGGCTGGGGCGCGGGCCGCATGGCTCCGGATTGACAGACGGACCCAGAGGGTACCCCGTCTGTCCCACTTTGTGGGGCAGGCGCTTTCGCCCAATGCCGCTTACTTTGTAGTGCAAAGCCGGTGCACAGCGGCTACTCATGCGAGCCTCCGTGCTGGCTTTTGCTTGGGGAAATTACCCCGGCGGGGCCATACGGCTCTTGGGTAACTTGGCCGGTGTTGCGATTGGGGGAGTTTGCATTGAGCGATGCGGCGAACCATACGTTTCACTTCGACGGCATATTCCTCCTCCGAACCAGCCGCTTGCAGTCGAGGCAGGCACGCGTTCACCACATCCTGCGCACGCGAAAAGCTGATCCGCCGCGGGTCCAGGTTCGCCGCCTCGGCTGCGACCAAAATCGCCGCCCGCACGAAGTTGTAGGCCGTCACCCCTAAGATCAACTCCTTTTCCGCCATGGCGGGCGTTTTGGATCGTAGCGAATGCAAATGCACGGTCTGTTTCAGCGAGCGCAGGTCCAGTTCGATCTCCCAGCGAAAACCGTACAGTTCCAGGATTTGCTCCACCCCCAGATCCAGCGTGGTGACCAGATAAAGCTGAATCACTTTGCCTTTGCGCACCG
>JADGNT010000251.1 GCA_017883345.1 Candidatus Solibacter sp.
CCCAGCATTAGACCAGAAGCATCATGGTGGTCAATCGAAGATAGAGTCAGACGATAATAATACGGCCAGAGTGGGACTTCGGCGACGGCGGAACTTCCTCCGAGCAGAACCCCGTCCACCAATACAAAGCGGGCCGCGACTACACTGCCATTCTGGAGGTCGAGGGACCGGCTGGTAAGTCGCGCCAAGCGAATGTCCGGAATGTCTCGGTGAAGTGATCGCCGCGGTAGGGATCTCTGCACCGGTTTCTGGCCGCATCGACAGCCCCGCGCCGTTGAATGCTCAGAACTGGATCCTGCCTTGCCTCGGTCTCCTTCTTTACGAGTGCGACCGTCGCGAAGAACCGGCTCCGGCTGTAAAGCAGCGGGTCGAGTGTCTTCAAGGACTGGAAATTGTTTATGCAAAAGGGATTCGTAACGTTGGAATTGAGGTCGGTGGCGAGGGCGCTATTGCGGACCAGGGTGCCGTTCCAATACTTCTCCGGCAGCACATCCTGCCGCACCGAAAGGCCGCGTTGCCGCTGTACAGACCGGTGTAGGCCACCTCCAGCACCATATTCGAACTCAGCAGTTCCCTCTGCACGCCCGCTCTCCAGCGCTGGACTTGAGCGTGTTCCTGCTGAAGATTGCCGTAGGTGAACGAGGTGCCGGCCACCATCATCGGCCCCAAATTTGCGAGGTAGGGAACTTGGGCCGAATGGCGCTCGGCGGCTGGATGCCAATGCGAGGACGGCGGTGGAAGGTAACCTGCGCGAATTGGCCAAGCGGCCGTCGGTTTACATCAAGGTTTCCGAAAGTAATGCGTGTCACTGACGGCAAGCCCTCCACCGATCCGGCTCTTTATAAGCCGCTTCTCGATCACCTGTTTGACACTTTCGGGGAGGATAAATTGATTTTCGGAAGCGACTGGCCCAATGGGCCGGCGGTAGATAATCTGGGCACAATCGTCCAGATCGTCCGGGACTATTTTTATGCCAAGGGTCAGGCGGTCGCTGAAAAATATTTTTGGAAGAACTCGTTGGCGGTATACAAATGGATCCGGCGCGACGCCAGCCAGCCGCAGCCCGCCGGGTGCGGTTAGGAGCGCCGGCTGCCGCCGGGTGGCTGCGACGCGTGATACGGTATCTCTGGAACCCTTGTGTTTGTGTTCCCTGGAGAAACGCTATGTCGACTGAAACCAATCTGCGCAGGGACTTCTTGCGGCTCGCCGCTGTGGGCATTGCCGGCGCCGCCGTAGCCGTTGAGGCGGAGCAAGGCGTGGCGCACGCCGCCGCGAGTTCCCCCGCTGCCGGGAGCTTCGACGTTAAGACTTCCGGCGCCACAGGCGACGGAAAGACTCTCGACACCGCCGCGATCAATAAGAGCATCGATGCAGCCGCAGCCGCGGGCGGTGGAACCGTGATCTTCCCCGCGGGCAATTACCTTTCGTATTCCATCCATCTGAAGAGCAATGTTACGCTGCACCTGGAATCGGGCGCGACGATCGTCGCGGCCGATCCAGCGGCGGACGGCGCCGGCGGATACGATCTCGCCGAACCCAATCAATGGGACATGTACCAGGATTTCGGCCACAGCCATTTCCATAACAGCCTGATCTGGGGCGAAGCGATCGAAAACATCGCTATCGTAGGAACGGGCCGTATCTGGGGTAGAGGTTTGAGCAGGGGCCCCGGCGCCCAGACTCCGGGGGTGGGCAACAAGTCCATCAGCCTGAAGAACTGCCACAACGTGCTGCTGCGCGATTTTTCGATTCTCCACGGCGGCCACTTCGGCATTCTGGCCACAGGGATTGACAATCTGACGATCGATAACCTGAAGATCGATACCAACCGCGACGGCATGGACGTGGACGCGTGCCGCAACGTCCGCATTTCGAACTGTTATGTAAATTCGCCCTGGGACGACGGCATCTGTCTGAAGGCCGATTACGCGCTGGGCCGCGCCAAGCAGACCGAGTACGTCACCATCACTAACTGCTACGTCAGCGGCTGCTGGGAAGAAGGGACCCTGCTGGACGGCACTTATAAGAAGTTCGGCCCGGACGTCCGGGTGCCACACACCGGCCGCATCAAATTCGGCACGGAATCGAATGGCGGGTTCCGCAACATCACGATCTCCAATTGCGTCTTCGAAGGCTGCCAGGGGCTGGCGCTGGAGACGGTGGACGGGGCCATCCTCGAAGATATCACGGTCACGAATATTTCGATGCGCGATATCGTCAGCGCTCCGATCTTCCTGCGGTTGGGCAACCGCATGCGCGGCCCCGATCACACGCCGGTGGGAACCTTGAAACGGGTAATCATTAGCAACCTGGTCTGTTCGAATTGCGTCTCCCGGCTGGGCTCGATTATCAGCGGGATTCCAGGCCACCTGATAGAGGATGTGAAGATCAGCAATATCCAGATTCTGCACGAGGGCGGCGGAACCAAGGAAGATGCCGCCTATCAGCCGCCGGAATACGAGGACATGTATCCCGAACCCACCATGTTTATCGGCGGGCCCCGGCCCAACAGCGGACGAGGTCCGGACGGACGCTGGATTCCCGAGGGACAAGGCCGTGGAGGGGCGGGAAGAGGCCCTGGAGCGCCTGGAGCGCCAACCGGAAGGGGCGGGACCGCGCCCGGACAACCGGGAACCGTGGCGGTGCCGGCCGCGGCCGGACAGGGAAGAGGCGGTGGCCCGGCCAACCTGCATAACATGCCTTCACACGGGTTTTACGTGCGGCACGTAAAGGGCATCCAATTCGATAACATTGAGATTCGAACCGAGAAAGACGATCTGCGGCCGGCCTTCGTACTGGACGGTGTCGAGGACGCCGATTTCTTCCGGGTCAAGGTGCCACATGGCGCCGGCGCGCCGGCGTTCGCGCTCCACAATGTATCGGATTTTGCAGTCCACATGTGCACCGGCGTGCCGGACACGCAACTGAAAACCGTCGAGAATAGGACCCTGTAGACTAAACCTGAGCGATCAGTTCGATGCCTTCTTTTCCGCCCAGATTCCGCGAGTATTTTCGGGCGGTAGCGTTGTTCCAGTGTTCATGGACGCCGAGGCTGGCCGGCGTGGCACTGCCATCGGGGTTGTAAACCGTGCCGGACGGGCGAGCCGGCGTGATTTCCGAGCCCTATTTCGCCACGCTCGCGCGAACGTATCCCCTCAGCTCGACCCCCGGCCGCAGTTCGATGATGCGATCGAAGAGCGAGAGGTACAACTCGCGGCTGCCGGGCGGCGGAACCTCGTAAAGCTCATGAGCGAGCGCCGGCTCCATGTCGGGCGTAACCAGGATCATATCCGCGGGACGGTATCCCGCCCCCGGCAGCCGCCACCATTCGACATGCGGAAAGGAGCGCAGATACCAGGGGAGCGGCCACATGTTCCCGGCGCCGATCACCTGAACCGGCGCGTCAAATCCGCCGGGACGCCCGGCCGCAACCCTGATCATGGCGTCACGGATGGCGTACACGTCGCGCGTGGTATGCGCATAGGCGTAGGGGTTGCGCGGGTCGGAAGACCACGGGAAGGATGCCCGCCAGGCCTGGTACCCGAGTTGCGCCGCCCACGCCGCAAGCAGGAGTCCCGCCACAATCCGCGCCCGGCCGCGCAAGCCCTCCAGTAGCGAGGCGGCGGCGACTCCGGCCAGCAGAATCATGGCGTGGAGCGGCCCGAGGAGGCACCAGGGAGTCTTGTAGGGGATCAGCGAGTAGACCAGCGCCATCGCGCACGCGTATACGGCCAGAAACCGCGGCAGGCGGGCATCCGCGTCCGGCTTGCCCACAATCGCCAACAGCGCCAGGATCGGAACCAGAATCTCGGCCCCGAGCAAGGTCGGATAGTAATACCAGGGATGCAGGTGCACCGCGGGATGAAGCGCTCGTTGCGCGTAGCTGGTAGCGGCGCTCCAGCAGTTAGCAAACCCGAATGTGACCAGGGGAATGGCCACCGCCACGCCCGCGCCCAGGGCGCATTGCCACAGCTTGGCCGCCTTCGGCCGGGCCGTAGCTGCCACCGCCACCAACATGCAGGCCGCCGCAATGGCCGCAGTCTCCTTGGCGGCGAACATCAGCCCCGCCGATGCGCCGGCGGCGACCGCCCACGCGCCCGCGCCCGAGCACGCGTACCGGTAGCCGCACGCGATGGTGAGAAACGCCAGGGTAGTCAAGAGCATCTCCGGGATGTAGTACCGGCTGTAGTAGACCATCGCCGGAGAGATGGCGGTCAGCGCCGCGGCGGCCATGGCGCCGCGCCGCCCCAGTCCGCCGGATACCAGCAGCGGCAACATGACGAGGAGCGCTCCGCAAAGCGCCGGTGCCATTCGCAAGGTGGTCTCCGTGAGATCGCCGTAGCGGCGCTGGCCCATGATCCGGGCGGGAATCAGGGTCAACCAGGCGAGCGCCGGCCCATGGAACTCATGGGGATCGTATGGATAAGATCCGGTTTCGAGCAGGCTCCCGAACTTGTCCGCCAGCACGGCCTCATCGGCGTGCATGGGCCGCTCCCGCAAGTAGGGGAGGCGAAACGCCAGCGCCGCGGCGGCGATCGCCAGCCAGGTTGCGCGCGCATGCCACATTCGATCGACTCACCCCGGCCGCCGGCGGACCCGATTTGCTATCCGCGGCGATTAATGATACCAAGATTCCTAATGCCTATAATTCGCCGGCGAAGGGAATTTCTCAAGAGCGTCGGAGCGGCGCTCGGGGCGGCATGTTGTCCGGCAATCGTGCCATCCTCGGCGCTGGGCCGGGATGGCGCCGTATCGCCCGGCGATCGCATCACCGTGGCCTGCATCGGCACGGGTTGGCAGGGCGGCAATAACGTCCAGAGCTTTCTGGAGGAGACGGGCGCGCAGGTGCTGGCAGTCTGCGACATCGACTCCGGCCACCTGGAAACGGCCCGCCAGACCGTCAACGCCAAATACGGTAACCAGGACTGCAAGACGTACCATTTCTTCGAAGACGTCCTGGCGCGGAAGGACATCGATGCCGTGATGCTCGCCGTGCCGGACCACTGGCACGGGATCCTCTCGACGGCCGCTGCCGCGGCGGGCAAAGATATCTACGGCGAGAAGCCGTTGGCGCACAATTTCGCCGAGGCCCGCGCGATCTGCGAGGCCGTGGAGCGCTACGGATGTGTCTGGCAGACCGGAAGCTGGCAGCGCTCGCGCGACGACTTCCGGTTCGCCTGCGAATTGGTGCGCAACGGCAGGATCGGCAAGGTCAGCCGCGTCCAGGTGGTGTTGCCGGGCGGGTTGACGGATTTCGACGGCTTGGGGAACCAGGATTCGCCCATGCCGCCGCCGAAAACGCTCGATTACGAGCGCTGGCTTGGGCCGGCCCCGGAAGCGCCGTACTGCCCGGCGCGGGTGCACAAGACCTGGCGCTGGAACCTGGATTACGGCGGTGGCATGTTGATGGATTGGGTGGGCCACCACGTGGACACCGCGCAGTGGGGGCTTGGGTACGACCATACCGGCCCGGCGGAAGTCGAGGGGACCGGCGAGTTTCTGCCGTCGCACCGCGTATGGAACGCACCCTCCCGGTTTAAAGTGACGGCGCGGTACTCCACTGGCGTGACCATGCTCATCACCGGGGGTTACGAGAACAAGCGCGGCGTCACGTGGTACGGGGATGAAGGCTGGATCTGGGTGGACCGCTCCGGGATCGAGGCGCAACCGCGCTCCCTGCTGGCGAGCAGGATCCGCCCCGACGAGATCCGCTACGAGCGGTCCACGAACCACTACCACCAGTTTTTGGAATGCGTCAGAACCCGCCGCCCCACGCTCGCGCCGCCCGCTGTGGCGCTACGCTCGGCCACTCCGGGCTACCTGGGGCTGATTTCGATTTTGACGGGAACGAAAATCAAGTGGGACCCCGGGAAGCAGAGAATTCTGAACAACCCGGCAGCCGAGCGCCTGCTATCGCGCCCGATGCGGGCTCCGTGGCGGTTGTCTTGAGCGATCCAGGGCTCCGACCGCGAGATTCGGTGCTATTGCAAAACCGCTCCCTCACGGTCGCGGCTCCGATCAGAGCCGCGACCGTGAGGGAGCGATGGCAGTCGGCAAGAGCACAATACTACGCGGTCGGGGCACCATTCCTCCATGCTCCGGGCCGCCGGCGCCGGGTCGCGCTCCGAGCGGCCCTGGCCTGCGCAGCCTTGCTGGCGCTTCCAGTGTTCTCCCAACCGCGCCGGTTGGCGGACATGGAGCCCGCGCTCACCAAGATCGCCGCGTGGGATTACTCCCAGCCGCGCGACGCTTTGTACGAGTTCGATAACTTCCTGCGGGCCTCCACCGCATCGGGAACCGCGCTTCCGCGGATCGAGTCGCGCCTGATCGAGATGCTCACGCCCGGGACGACGCTCGACGGTAGGGACTACGTGTGCCGGCAATTGAGCCTGATCGGAACCGCGGCATCGGTCCCGGTTTTGGCGGCGATGTTGGGTGATTCCAAGACCGCCGGGATGGCCCGCTATGCTTTGGAACGCATCCCAGCGGCGGAAGCGGCGGACGCGCTGCGCAATGGCTTGCCAAAGAGCGCGGGCCAGTTACGCGCCGGCATCATCGAGTCGCTCGGCGCGCGCCGGGATGCGAAATCGGTTCCGGTGCTGAAGAGCGTGGCTTCCGGAGGGGATGCCGCTTTCTCCGATGCGGCGCTGGCAGCCCTGGCTTCGATTGGCAATGCGCCAGCGCTGGCGGCTATCGGGGAGGTTAGAAAAGGTCTGAGCGGCCCCCGTCGCGAAGCGGCCTCGCGGGCGTACATCCGCTGCGCGGATACGGTCGCGCCGGAGGGCGGGCGGGCCGCCGCGCTCAGAGTCTATCGACAGTTGAGCGCGCCAGCGGAGCCGCCCATGATCCGAATCGCGGCGCTCACGGGCCTGGCGGCCGTGAACGGAAAAGCCGAGGTTCCGCTTCTGTCGAAAGAGGTGGCGTCGGCCAATTCGGCAATACAGGCGGCGGCCATCCGCCTGTTGAACCGGATTCCCGGCTCCGATGTTACGGCAACGCTGGCGAAGCAGTATCCCGCGATAGGGCCCATGGGCCAAGTTCGACTCTTGGCCGCGCTGGGGGAGCGCGGCGACCCGGCAGCGCGGTCCGTGGCGACCGAAGCCGTGAAGAGCCCCACCGCCGAGGTCCGGGCGGCGGCGCTGGCGGCCTTGGGAAGAATTGGCGACCCCTC
>JADGNT010000252.1 GCA_017883345.1 Candidatus Solibacter sp.
GGGGATGTTCTTCGCCTTGAGCTCGGGGCCGGCTTTGGCGATATCGCGCGGCTGGAGGATCACGATCCTGATCCTCTGCTTATCGGCAAACGCGATGGCGTCGTGGATGACGCTGGCGCGGGCGGCGGAAATGGCCAGGGGCACCTTGCCTTCGAGGACCGGCATCATGGCTTCCATTTTGAGGACCGGCTTGAAGCCGGGGGCCTTGGCGGCGCGCTCCTTTTGATACTGGCGCGCGGCATCGAAGAACTCGGTGATCTTGGCGACCTGCTGATCGTAGGTGCGCTTGGCCGCGGTGAAACCGGTGGCGCCCGTGGCGCCGGCCGCGCCGGGGATCATTTCGAGCACGGCGTCGGGCAGTCCGCCGCCGCCACGCCCGCCGCGCCCGCCGAGGGTGGGAAAGATCAGGTGCACGGCCGCGCTGCGGTCGATGGCCATGTCTTCCCAGGTCCAGCCATCGGTGTGGATGAGGGCTGCCTGGCCGGAGATGTACTGGCGTTCGCCGCCGCCGAAGCGTCCGCCGCCGCCGCCACCACCGCCGGAGGAGGGGAAGGTCATGACGCTGGTGATGCCGTTGACGCGGACCACGCCGAAGTGTTCGCTCTCCGGGTTGACGGCGCTGAGCGCGCGCAACTGCGGCATGAACTCGCCCAGCTCGCCGGTATCCACGCTCTCCCGCACCGCGGAGATTTCGGAGAGGCCGAGCTCGGTGCCGGAATCGATCATGCCGGGATAGACGCGCAGGCCCTTGCCTTCGATGATGCGCGCGCCCTTGACGGGTATGATTTTGGCGCCGATTTCGGCGATCTTGCCATCTTGCAGGACGACCGAGACGCCCTTGATTTCCGCGCCGTTCACGGGGTAAACATCGACGTTGCGGATGACGATGGTTTGGGCGGATAGGGCGATGGTGCAAGCGAGCAGAGCCGCGACCGTAAGGGAGCGGTTTTTCGGTATGCCGGGGAATCTCACTGTCCAACCCTCCTGGTGGGCGCGCCCTGCGGAGCGCGCTGCTGCTTTTCCTTGTCGATCAGCTTCTGCTTTTGGGCCTGCCTGGCGGGGCGGGCGCTGACTTCGTTATCGCGATCGAAGTAGACCGTGCCATCGATCAGCACCTTCTGTACCTTGGCGTAATCGGAGAGCGGGAACTTATCGTAGATCACGAGGTCGGCGTCCTTGCCGACTTCGATGGAGCCGACTCTGGTTTCGATACCGAGTTGCCTGGCGGGGTTAAGCGTGATCATGGCGAGGGCTTCGGTTTCGCTGAGCCCGCCGTACTTGACGGCCTTGCCGGCTTCGCTGTTGAGGTGGCGCATCAGTTCGGCGTCGTCGCTGTTGAGGGACACCAGTACGCCCTTCTTCTGCATGATGGCGGCGTTATAAGGGATGGCGTCGAAGGCCTCCACCTTGAAAGACCACCAATCGCTGAAGGTGGAAGCGCCGGCGCCGTGGGCGGCGATTTCCTTGGCGACTTTGTAGCCTTCGAGCACGTGCTGCAGGGTGCGGATCTTGAAGCCGTAGTCGTCGGCGATGCGCAGCAACATGAGGATTTCGTCGGCGCGGTAGCAGTGCGAGTGGACGTAGCGCTTGCCTTCGAGAACTTCCTTGAGGGCTTCGAGCTTGAGGTCCTTGCGCGGCGGGATGCCGGTCTGTTTCGCGTCGTAAGCGTCCCACTCGGCTTTGTAGACCTTGGCGTCATTGAAGGCCTCGCGGATGACATCTTCCACGCCCATGCGGGTAGCCGGATAGCGGCCCTGTTGCGCCTGGCCGTTGATGGCGCGTCCGGTGGGGTTGCCGGCGCGCTTGGGGTTCTCGCCGAGGGCGAACTTGATGCCCGGGGTGGCGCCTTCGAAGATCAGGCCCTCGGCACTCTTGCCCCAACGCATCTTGATGGGCAGGGTTTTGCCGCCGATGGAGTTGGCGGAGCCGTGCAGAATATTGGCGGTAGTGACGCCGCCGGCCAGCGCGCGGTAGATGGCGATGTCCTCGGGGTTGAGCACGTCCTTGATATCGACCATGGAGGAGACGCTGATGCTGCCTTCGTTGACGCCGCCATCGATGGCGATGTGCGAGTGGCAATCGATGATGCCGGGGATCACGTACTGATTGGAGGCGTCGATGATCTTGGCGCCGGCGGGCTCCATGACCTTCTCGCCCACTTCGGCGATCTTGCCGTCCTTCACCAGGATGGAGCCCTTGAAGGTGCCCTTGGACACCGTCATGACGGTGGCGTTCCTGATGATGTAGGTCTGGGCGCACAGGGGCGCCGCGGCCAGGAGAGCGGAGACGAGTGAGAAGAATGCCCCCACGAATGGGGTCGGCCCAGAGGGCACCCCAGCCTGGAAGGCTACGCTACGGAGGAATCGTTTCATGATTATTTCACCCCCGGATCGGAAGCCGCGCCGCGTCCGCCCATGGGCGACGCATCGGGCGCCGGCACATACTTGCGGCCATCCACGAGAATCATTTCCACCTTGGTGCGGTCGTCGAAGATATCGCCGCGGGTGACCACCAGGTTGCCGATTTTGCCCGGCTCGATGGAGCCGAGGCGATTGGCGACGCCGTAGATTTCGGCGGGCGAGAGCGTGAGGGCGCGCAGGGCGTCTTCGCGGGAGAGACCGTTGTCGAGGGCCTTCTTGACGGCGCGCTGCAGGTCGCGGGCCTGATCGAGGCCATCGGAGTAGAAGGCGAATTTGACGCCGGCCTGCTGGAGAACGGCGGGCGCCAGGGCGGCCCGGTCGCGGGTGTCGAGGGTGCGCATGCTGTCCGGCTCGTCGGGGTCGGCGTCGCGCGACGCTTCGGGCCAGCGCATGCTGAGCAAGACGGGCGTGTTGAACTGCTTGAGCAGGGCGGCGGCCTCGGGGCGGAAGGTTTCGCGCCCGCCGTAGATGATGACGGGCTGTTTGAGATCGGCCGCGAGGTGGAGCATGCGGTCGATTTCCACCAGGCGATTGGCGGGCAGGAGGATGCGCGGCGAATCGAGCACGCCTTCGAGCGCGCGGTCGTATTCGGGGCGGGTCATGCCGACCGGGTTTTTCGCGTAGGTATCCTTGACGAGCTTATAGTGTTCGGCATCCAGGTAGATCTGGCGGAGGTACGCGATATAGCCCATGAGAGATCCGGGAAAGCCGCCGCCCATGCCGCCGCCACCGCCACCGCGGGCGATGGAGATGTACTGTCCGACGGGGGAAGCGACGATCATCTCGCCGGGTTTTTCCGCGGTGAGGAGGTCGATGACGGCGCCCTGTCCGGCGAAGATTCCGCGGGTGGGGAAGGTGACCGCGGTGGTGAAGCCGGCGCCGCGCGCGGTTTCGATGCGGCGATCGGTGCTATTGACCTCATCGGCGATTTTGACCCAACTGGTGGTCTGGGGGCGATCCTCCGGCCCGCGCGCGGGAATGGCGGCGGCTTGGGTCGCGGCGGTCGCGGTTGTGGTGGGGGTTGCGGTGGTGGTTCCGCGTCCGCCGCGGCCGGCGGTTGTGGCGGCGGCCGCGGGCGCGGCGCCGGGTTGTCCCCAAGTGCTCAAGGCGTCGATCAGGCCGGGATAGACGGTGAGACCTTCGCCCTCGACCAGCATGGCGTCGGACGGAACGGCGACGTTCTCGCCGACGGCTTCAATCAGTCCATGGCGAACCACCACCGTGCCCTTGTTGATGACAGAGCCGGAGACGGTCACAATCTTGGCGTTGTGGATGGCCACTGCCGGATGAGACTGGGCAAGGGCCAAAGCGCAACCCAGAAATAGCGCTGTGACTAGGTTTTTCATAATAGCGATTGGGTGTAGGGCGATAGCTTTGGACGAATGGTTACCCGGCGGGGTGGCGCGCGGAGGAAACGGAGAAAACGGAGGAAGCGGACGAAGAATGCCCCCAGGGAATGGGGGCATGGCAGCCTGAAAGGCTACGCTACAGGGCTGCGACGCTACGCCGTATACTGGGATTTGTCCACTAAAACACCAGTTCGCTACCGCGACGCGGGCGTGAATATCGACGAGGCCGATCGCGCCGTCTCCTCCATCAAGAAGTTTGCGCGCCAGACGTTTACGCCTGGGGTGCTGGCCGAGATCGGCAGCTTCGGCGCGATGTACCAACTGGCGGGGTATCGCAAGCCGGTGCTGGTGAGTTCGGCGGACGGGGTCGGCACGAAATTGAAGGTGGCGTTCCTGACCGGACGGCACGGCACGGTGGGCGAAGATCTGGTGAACCACTGCGTGAACGACATCGCGGTGCAGGGGGCCACGCCGCTATTTTTCCTGGACTACTTCGCGGTGGGGAAACTGGATGCGGAGGTGGCGGCGGCAGTGGTCGGCGGGATTGCGCGCGGGTGTAAGAGGAACGGGTGCGCGCTGATCGGCGGCGAGACGGCGGAGATGCCGGGGCTGTACGCCGACGGGGAGTACGATCTGGCGGGCTTCATCGTGGGCGCGGCGGAGCGCGGCGAGCTGCTCACCGGGAAGGGCATCCGCGCGGGGGATGTGCTGCTCGGGCTGCCTTCGACGGGGCTGCACACCAACGGGTATTCGCTGGCGCGCAAGCTGCTGTTCGAGGTGGCGGGGTATGGGCCGAAGACGGTGCTGCCGGAAGTGGGGGCGACGGTGGGCGATGCGCTGCTGGCGGTGCATCGCAGCTACCTGAAGCCGATTCGCGCGCTGATGGCGGCGGGACTGTTGCGCGGGGCGGCGCACATCACGGGCGGCGGGATCACGGACAATACACCGCGCATGCTGCCCAAGGAGTTCGGGGCGGCGATCGAGACGGGGTCGTGGAAGATCCCTCCGCTATTCGAAGTGCTGCGGCGGATTGGCGACATTCCGGAAGACGATTACCGGCGCACCTTGAATCTCGGCGTGGGGATGATACTGGCGGTGCCGGGGCGCGCGGCGGTGAAGGCGGAGGTAGAGCTCGGTAAACTGGGCGAGACGCCGTTCCGCATGGGTAGCGTGGTGGCGCGGAAGCGCGGGGGGCCGCGCGTGGAGTACCGGTGAAGCGGCTGGGGATCCTGATCTCGGGGCGCGGATCGAACTTCGAGGCGATCGCGGAGAACGTGGCGAGCGGCGCGCTGGGCGTGCTCGGTGTCGAGATTGCGGTGGTGATCTCGAACCGGGCGGAGGCGCGGGGCCTCGAGGCGGCGCTCGCGCGCGGGATGAATGCGGTGTGCCTGCCATCCAAAGGTCTGGATCGCGAGGTGTACGACCGGATGCTCGTGGCGGAACTGCACAAGCATGACGTGGATCTGGTCTGCCTGGCGGGCTTCATGCGGCTGCTGAGCGCGGGCTTTATTCGCGAGTTTCCGAATCGCATTTTGAATATTCATCCCTCGCTGTTGCCGGCGTTCCCGGGGCTGGACGCGCAGCATCAGGCGCTGGCGCACGGGGTGAAGATCACCGGGTGCACGGTGCATTTCGTGGACGAGGATCTGGATGCGGGGCCGATCGTGATTCAGGCGGCGGTGCCGGTACTCGACGACGACACGGAGGAGACGCTGTCGGCACGGATCCTGAAGCAAGAGCATCGCATCTATGCGGAGGCGATCGGCATCGTGATCGCGGGCAAATACCGGGTCGAGGGGCGGCGCGTTCTGCTCACATAAGCCGGCTCACTCAAGGGCGTTGCGGCGCTGCTCGCGCAGGATGAGGAAGTGGGAGAGCTTCATGGGCGGCCCGGGGCCGGATTCCAGTTGGCGTTCCACGGCTCTCTGATATTGGCGAAGGATTTCCACACGGCGCAAGGGCAGTTGGCAGTCTTCGAAATCCAGCAGGAGATCGATTTCCCACGCTTCAAAGGTATTGCGAGTGGTCTCTCCGCGGATGAGTTCGCCAATCAGGCGTTTGAAGCGATTGAGCTGGAGTTCGCGGTGTTCGAGATCGTCTGCCGAGGTCACGATCAGTTAATCGGCGGAATGGGGGCGGAGCTTTAGGGGGCGGCAACTGGAGGCCACGTACACGTTTGGGATATGGTTGCGTCCGCACGGCACGGCATCGCCGGCAGAGCCGCGGTTTACTCGTGGCGCAGGGCGACGATCGGGTCCACACGCGTAGCGCGGCGCGCGGGGATGTAGCAGGCCAGAGCCGCGACCGCGGAAAGGACCGCGGCCACGGCGGCGAAAGTGGCGACATCCGTGGCCTTTACCCCGTACAACAGGCTGGACATGACACGGGTGACGCCGAAGGATGCGGCCAGACCGATCGTCACGCCGATGCCGGCCAGCAGCAGACCTTGGCCGACCACCAGGCGCAGCAACTGGCGCGCGCCCGCGCCGAGAGCGATGCGGATGCCCATTTCGTGGGTGCGTTGCCGCACCGTGTAGGACATGACGCCGTAAATGCCAATGGCCGCAAGCAGCAGCGCAACAGCACCGAAGATGCCTAGCAGGATCATGTTGAAATTCTGGCGGGCGATGGATTTGGCGATGACGCGATCCATGGTCATCAACTTGGCCAAGGGCAGGTCGGAATCCACGCGCAGCACTTCCTGCTGGACGGCGCGGCCCAGCGTCGCCGGATCGCCCATCGCGCGGACCGCCCAGGAAGACGGCAGCACGCGATTGCCGATCGCGATAAAGCCATTCGGCACCTGGCCGATGGGGACGTACTGCACCGCCGGGGGATCCCGATCGATGCCGCTTTCGCGCACATCGCCGACCACTCCGACCACCTCCCTGGGACGGTCGTCAAATTCCGGGCCGAGCCCTTTCCCGATGGTCACGGTCGCGCCCAGGGGATCTTCGTTGGGCCAGTACTTCTTCGCCATGGCTTCATTGATGACGATCGCCCAGCGGCCGGTACTGCTGTCGCGCTCATCGAACCAGCGGCCGCGGCGGAGCGGAATGCCGAGCGTCTGGAAGTAGTGCGCACCCACCGGGCGATACTGCTCGTCGCCGTTGAACGGGCCGCCGTCGCGCGGGGCTTTCCCGGCAATGTTGAACGGCAGGTCGGGGCCCAATTGCAGCGGCAACGCGAGGGCGTAGGTGGCGGCTTGCACCCCCGGGAGCGCCTCCAGGCGGCGGGTGACTTCCGTGGCCAGGCGCTCCACTCCGGCGGCGGTTTCATATTTCTGCCCGGCGAGCGAGGTGCTCATGGTCAGCACCGAAGCCGCTTGAAACCCGGGCTGCACGTTGCGCAGGGCCAGGAAGGT
>JADGNT010000004.1 GCA_017883345.1 Candidatus Solibacter sp.
GCCTTGCGCGTACAGCGAAAGGGCTAGTTCACGCCGCAGTCGGATCTCGCCCAGCAACTGATCAAAGATCCGTACAACTTCGACTTCCTCACCCTTGCGACGCAGGCACACGAGCGCGACCTCGAACAAGGGCTTCTTGTTCACCTGCGCCAGTTTCTCATCGAACTCGGTGTAGGATTTGCCTTCGTCGGAAGTCAGGTGCCGCTCGAGGTTGGAGGAGAGGATTTCAAGATCGATCTGCTCTTCTACCACCTGAAGCTCCGATGCTTCGTTGTCATCGATCTCAAAATGGGCCGGTTTAAACCCGAGTATGCCGGGAAAATGAACTTCTACCTCTCCGCTGTCGATGACCTCCTTCGTCATCCTGACGACAAGCCAAGCATCGGTCTTATCCTCTGCAAAGCGAAGAATCGAATCATTGCCGAATACGCTCTCAGGAACACAACGACTCCGATGGGCATCTCCGAGTTCAAACATCTCGAAAAGCTCCCAGCGCAGCTCAAAGGAACGCTGCCAACCATCGAGGAGATCGAGACCGAGTTGGGGAAGCCCGAGGAATCATCCCGATGAGATCTTCCGCCAGTTCGTCAGGACCGTAATGGCGAGGGATGCCGCGGCGGGCTACAAGGTCGGCAAACTGCCACCGCGAAGTCGCCGACAACTCCGTGGCCTTGCCGAAGGACAGAATGCCTTGCGCGTACAGCGAAAGGGCTAGTTCACGCCGCAGTCGCTCCTCCACCTCGCCTTCGGGCAAGCGGAGGCTTCGGGCGACCGAATCCGAAACTGTCAGCGTGATGCTCATCGTCCTATTGAAAGTCTACACGGTCGGGGGACAAAAAAACGGCGGACGCTCGGAGGAAAGCGCCCGCCCGTCTGGTCAGCGGAAATCCAAATCTCTCCAACGGACCAAGTCGTAAGAACTTCTTACACTCTATATGACGTTGGAATATCCGGAAAGGTTGCAGACTGGGGTATATCCCCCAGCCCCGCCCGAACCGGCGGCACCCCTCCGCGCGGCCCATCATGCGCCCATGGCGCGGCGGATGGCGTCGGCGATATTGCCGCTGAGAGTCTCCACCTGTTCCATGTCGGGGCCTTCCACCATAACGCGCGCCAGCGGTTCGGTGCCCGAGAAGCGCACCAGCACGCGGCCCGTACCGGCGAACGCCTCCTCCGCCAAGCGGATCTCCCGCGCCACCGCGGGCAACTCCAGGAGCCCCTTCTTTTCGCGCACCCGGATGTTGACCAGCAACTGCGGATAGATCTCGAAATCCGCCGTCAACTGGTCCAGGCCCACGCCCGCGTGGTGAGCGATTTCGAACAGGCGCAGGGCGGTGAGCATGCCGTCGCCGGTGGTGGCGTACTGGCGAAAGATTACGTGGCCCGATTGTTCGCCGCCCAGCGCCGCGCCCAGGCGCACCATTTCCTCCAGCACGTACTTATCGCCCACCGGCGTGCGCACCATGCGGATACCGTCCGCCTCGAACGCCTTCTCCAGGCCGAGGTTGGACATTACGGTGGATACCACGGTATTTCCCGGCAGGCGCCCCGCCGCCTTCAAGGCGCGGCCCGTGGCCAGCAGCACGGCGTCCCCGTTGACCACTTTGCCGCCGGCCGAAACGAAGATGGCGCGGTCGGCATCGCCGTCGAACGCCGCGCCGAACGCCGCGCCGTGGGCCACCACGGCCTCCTGCAAGCCTTCCAGGTGGAGCGCGCCGCAGTTGAGATTGATGTTGCGGCCGTCGGGCGCGCAGCCGATGGCAACCACCTCGGCGCCCAGTGTCTGGAACAGTTCCGGCGCCAGCCGGTAGGCCGCGCCGTTGCCGCAATCGATAGCGATTTTCACGCCGTCCAGCCGCAGCGACGAAACCCCCAGCAGAAAATTGAGATACTGCCGGTCCAGGTCCTCTTCCACCGAAAGCGCCAGCGGCGCAGGCGCCACAGGTCCGGCCAGCAAGCCGAGGATTTCCTGTTCGATCAGGTGCTCTTCGGCATCCGGCAGCTTGAAGCCGTTGTGGCCAAATACTTTCAGACCGTTGTCCCGATATGGATTGTGCGACGCCGAAATCACCACGCCCGCCACGAACGAACCGGTGCGCGTGAGGTAGGCCACCCCGGGGGTGGTGATGACTCCGGCGTAGCGCACGCGCGCGCCCTGGCTGGCCAGGCCTCCGGCCACCATTTCCGCGATCCACGGACCGCTCTCGCGCGTGTCCGCGCCGATCAGGATCTCAGGATGCCCGGCATGCGCGGCAGCGTCTTTGCCCAGCGCGACTCCGAAGGCATAGGCCGTCCGCGGGTCCAGCGGATACTCTCCCGCCACCCCGCGAATTCCATCGGTTCCGAATAACTGTTTGCCCAAACCTTCTCCTTGACCGGCTCGCATGGGGTCCGCCCTACCTTCCTCTACAATAGGTGTGGAGAGCCGCACACATTACTCACTTTTTCTTCATCGTAACGATGACCACCACTTCCGGAGTGTTCTGGAAACGCACAAAGGAATCTTCCGTGAACACGTTCACATGAAACTGCGCCGTGCCCGTCGTGTTGGCCAGATCGATGGGATCGGCAACCACCGCGGCGATGCGCGCCACGCGGCTGGCCGGTCCGGTGATTTCCATTTCCGGCGGGTCCACGTGGTACTCCGCGACGGCATAGCCGTTATGCCCCTCGCCGAGGAAGCGGACATGAACCGGCACCGTGTTCATCCGCCGCGGCTCGAAATGAAAGCGCACTCCGGAGGGGATGGCGCGCACCAGGCGCACACCGCGCATGACCTTGACGTTACGATCGCCAATGCTGAAGGTATGCTCCCCGCTGGCCGCGCCCGACATATCGATCACTACCGCGGGATGATTCGCCTCTCCCATGCCGCGCAGGGCGCCGGCAGGGCCGCTCAGTTCGAGCTCGATGGAACTCGCCGACGGTTCGGAGCTGATCTCCAGTCCCTCGGGCAGATTCTTGTACTCCAGGCGGACGTTGGCCATGGTGGTGAGTTCGGGCTCGGTGGCGACCAACGCCCAGATCACCACGGCGATCGCCAGGGAGAGCAGCTTCCAGCCGAGATTCTGAAACAACAGATCGCGGATCCACTTGAAAGGGCGGATCACGGATGCACCCGCTCCGCCGGCGGTTTGCGGTTGGCTTCCGTGGTCAGCGGGATATCGCCGGCGAAATCCTCGATCTGCGGCGCGGGGGGCTGCTGCACGCCGAAATGCCGGTTGATGCGCTCCACCACTTCGGTGACGGAGAGCCCCGGGGACAATTCGCCGAACGCCGCCACCGAAATCCGCCCGGTCTCTTCGGAAACCACCAGCGAGAGACAATCGGTTTCCTCGGTAATACCGATGGCCGCGCGATGCCGCGTGCCCAACTGGCGCGCCAGCGCCGGATTGGTGGTCAGCGGGAGGAAGCACGCCGCCGCCGAGATGCGGTCCCTCTGGATAATCACCGCGCCATCGTGCAGCGGCAGTCCGGGCTGGAAGATGGAGAGCAGAATATCGCGCGAAATGCGCGATTCCAGAGGCACGCCGCTTTCCACAAACGTGCGCAGCCCGATGTCGCGCTCCAGCACAACGAGCGCGCCGATCTTCTCGTGGGAGAAGTGCTCCGCCGCCATCATGATTTCGCTGAGCGCTTCGGGAGCGCGGAAGCCTCTGGCCAAGCCGAACCAGTTCTTGCGCCCGATGCGCGCCAGGGTGCGCCGAATCTCGGATTGGAAGAGCACGATGATGGCCAGTCCAATATAGGGAACGATGTTGGAAAGCAGCCAGCGCAGCGCCTCCAGGCCGGCCCAACTGGCGAGGGCGTAGATCGAAACCATGGTCAGGATGCCGATCAGGATGTGTCCGGCGCGCGTCCCGCGCACCACCATCAGCGCCTCGTACACCACGAAGGCGACCAGCAGAATGTCGAGCGCGCCGGTCAGGTCCAGGGTAGGCAGCGACGGGATGAAACGCGCCAGGTTGGGCATCAACGATCCTGCGACTATCTTAACCCGCCAAGATGGCCGAGCGGCACACCTAGAGCGATTATCAAGTCCCTGTGGATACAATGAATTATGCCTTTCGTTTCGGTACCAGACGCCATCCAGGAGATCCGCGCCGGGCGCATCGTGGTGGTGGTGGACGATGAAGACCGGGAAAACGAAGGCGACCTCACCATCGCGGCGGAGAAGGTCACGCCGGAGATCGTCAATTTCATGGCGGTCCAGGGACGCGGGCTGATCTGCCTGGCGCTCACCGCGGAGCGCTGCGACTACCTCCGCCTGCCGCTGATGAGCCCAACCAACACTTCCATGTTCGGGACGGCGTTCTGCGAATCGATCGACGCCCGCGCCGGGGTCACCACGGGGATCTCGGCGGCCGATCGCACGCGCACCATCCTGCAAACCGTCGATCCGGCGTGCCTGGCGGCCGACCTGGCGCGTCCGGGGCACATGTTCCCGTTGCGCGCCCGCGAAGGCGGCGTGCTGGTGCGCGCGGGGCAGACCGAGGCCAGCGTCGATCTGGCCCGCCTGGCCGGCCTCACCCCCGCCGGCGTGATCTGCGAAATCATGAACGACGATGGCACCATGGCGCGGGTGCCGCAACTGGTGGAGTTCTCGAAGCTCCACAATCTGAAGATGCTTTCGGTGGCCGACCTGATCCGCCACCGGATGAAGCACGAGAAGTTCATACGCCGCGTGGCGGAAGGCGCCATCCCGACCGATTTCGGCGAGTTCCGCACCATCGCCTACGCCAGCGATTTGAACCCCGAGTACCATCTGGCGCTGGTCCGCGGCGATGTGTCCGGCAAGGAAAACGTACTGGTGCGGATGCACTCGCGGTGCGTTTTCGGCGATGTTTTCGATTCCAACCAGTGCGAGTGCGCGCGCCTGGTGCGGAACTCCCTGGGCGCCATCGCCGAAGCGGGGCTGGGAGTGCTGGTTTACTTGCACGAGACCGGCCCCGGTTTCCGCATCGACCGCGAGGTCACGGGCACGCCGAAGATGCTCGGCCACGGGCGCGAGTTTATGCACTACCAGGGTGTAGATGGCCAGCGGCAGTTGCAGCACGAGCACGGGATCGGCGCGCAGATTCTCTCCGACCTGGGGCTGCACACCATCCGCCTGCTGACCAACCATCCCAGGAAGATCGTGGCGCTCGAAGGCTTCGGCATCGAGGTGGTGGACCAGATTCCGCTGGGGCACTAGCGGGGCGCGGGTTCGCCACCCCCGGAACTTCCCCCAGCCGGGTGCGTTAATAATGTAGGGGGCCACCCGTCATGATTGGTATGAAGGCACAAATCCTTACCGCGACGCTGCTCACGGCGTTTTCCGGCGCGCTGTCAGCCGCCGATCCTCAGCTTTTGAATCTGGTGATGCCGGACGCCAAGGTTCTGGCCGGCGTCAACGTGGAACAGGCCAAAGGCACGCAGTTCGGCCAGTACGTGCTGAACCAAATGCAGACCCAGGACGCCCAACTGCAGCAACTGGTGGCGCTGACCGGCTTCGACCCGCGGCGCGACGTCCGCGAACTGCTGGTGGCCTCCGATGGCGTGCCGGGAAGCCAGACCGGGCTGGCGCTGGCGAAGGGCAATTTCGATGCTGCCAAGATCACGGCGGCAGCTACCCTGCAAGGCGTGGTCACCGAAGTTTATAACGGCGTCACCATTCTGAAAGATCCCAAGAAGCAAGAAGCGGGCATGGCTTTTCTGGACGCGACCACGGTGGCGGCCGGCGATATCGCCAGCGTCAAGGGCGCCATCGACCGTTTGAGCACTAAGCAATCCCTGTCCGCGACGGTGGCCGTCAAGGTGAACCAGTGGAGCAATTCCCAGGATGCCTGGGGCATCACGACGGTACCGCCGGCCAGCCTGGCTCCCCCTGCCAAGGCCGGCGCGGCGAACAACCCCATGTTGAACGCCGGGCAGAACGTCCAGTCGGCGGCGGGCGGCGTCAAGTTCGGCGCGCAGGTGGTGTTCACCGGCGAAGCGCAGTGCGATACCGCACAGAACGCCACAACGCTCGGCGATGTGGTCAAGCTGCTGATCAACCTCGCGCAGATGCAGGCCGGCCAGGACCCCACCGCCGCGGCGCTGATCAAATCGGTGAGTGTGACCACCAGCGGCAACGTAGTGAACATCGCGGCGAGTTTACCGCAGGATGTTTTCCAACAGATGCTGCATCCCCAGAAAAAGATAGGGATGGGAGTCCAGCGCAAGAGGTAGTCCGAGCGCCGGTCGTGACAAGAACGCTCCCGATACGTTAGTGAACTTCTGGAACGGTATCGGTATACTACGCTACGGTCCCGGCCGGGCAGAGGTCCCGGAAGTAGGGACAGCGCTTGCACTGCTCGCCTTCGTTTAGCGGAAAGTCGAGTTTGGATTGTGCTTCCTGAAAGTCCCGAACAGTCTGTTCGGGACTTTCTATTAGGGTAGGAGTCAGGTCCACTTCCACCAGGGTGTCGGGGCGCAGGAAGTGGAGCCAGGCCCGATCGGGGGCGCGACCCGCCACGCGCTCCACGGCGAGTGCGTAGAGGCGTAGTTGCAGCCCGTAATCCCGGGCGCGATGATGGGCTTCGGCTGTAGAGACCTCATCGGTTTTGTAGTCCACCACCACCAATTCCCCGCCCTCCTCGAACCACAAATCCACCTGCCCGCGAATCACCAGATCTTCCATGGCCATCAGAAAATCGAACTCACGGGCGATGCGGGTGGCTCGGGCGGCACGCCGAGCGAGCGGGCTTTGGCGGAAGACTTCGGCCAGGCGGAGCGCGTCGGGGGCGGGTTCGGGTACAGGATTGCCGGCCAGCAGGGCGTGCACCTGGGTGCCGAACTCCCCGGCGGAAAGATCTTCGGGCGCGCCGGAAGCGATCGCGGCTTCTCCCGGTTTGCGAGGACGGCCAACGAAACCGAGGTAATGCGACAGGTAGTATTTCCGCGGGCAACTGGCGAACACGGAGAGCGCGGTCACGGTGGCGTTGCTATCCTGCTGCTCCTCCACCACGGGTAGGGAGACCTGCATCACGGGGGACTCCTGCTGGGGGGCACGCGGCCGCGTGAACAGTTCCGGCGCGGCTTGCTCCGGCGCTTCCTGCACGATGCGAATGCGCGCTTTCCACGGCTGGCCATCCGGGGCGTGGTAGACCACCACTTGGTCGCGTGGCGCGCTCAGGTCGAGCGCCAGGCGCCCGGTCACGAGTTTGTCCCAATTGGCGGGCTTGCGGCCGGTGGCCGAGAAGCTGAGCACCAGGTGATGCTCGGCGCGCGTCATGGCCACGTAGAGCAGGCGGCTGCTTTCTTCCTCTTCGCGCCGGCTCCATTCCTGGCGCAGGGCGTGCAGGAACAGATCGTCTATGGCGCCGCCGCTATCGAGCCCGCCGGCGGGATTGCGCCAGCGCGCGCCGAGCCCATGATGCCGGGAGAAGGCCACCACGGGCACGCTGGTGTTCACGCCCTTGTGGATAGCAGCCACGAAGACCACGGGGAACTCCAGACCCTTGGCCGAGTGCACCGTCATGATCTTCACCGCGTTGGACGAATCTTCCGGCGGAGCGTCGGGTTCGCGCGGGTTTTCCTCGCGCACCAGCGCCAGTTCGGCGACAAATTCATCGAGCGACATGCGCACTGCGGCGTCGCGGGCTTGTGCCAGGAACTTATCCAGATTGCCCGAGGACGGGTAGCCGCAATCGTCGATGGCGGAGAGCAGGAGGCGGTCGAAGGTGACGTACTCGCGCCGCTGCCGCCATTCACGGAGCCGGGCGGCGAAGTGGGCGAGCCGGGCTTGGTCTTCGTCGGCGAAGGCGGCGGGATCGGTGCGCCCGAGCGTGCTGCCCAGCGTCTCGCCGCCAATTTTGAGGCGGAGCAGGGCTTCTTCGGATGCGTTGACCAAAGGCGACCGCAAGACCACGGCGAGCGAAATCTCGTCGCGCGGGTTGGCGATGACGCGCAGCAGATGGGTGAGATCGTTGACCTCGCGGCTCGCATAGAACCCGCGCCCGCGATTCACCAAGTAAGGAATTCGGGCGGCGTCAAACGCGGCGGTGAACGCGGGAATCACTTCGGTGTTGCGCACCAGGACGGCGATATCCCGGAACGCGGATTCGCCGATCTCCAAGGCGCGGCGCGCGGCACATTGAGCGGCACATTGAGCAACCCACTGCGCTTCAATCGCCAGTTCCGGAGCGGCAATCACCTCCACGGAGTAGTCCGGCGCGTCGAGGAATTTGCGGCCCGCCACCAGAGAGCGATCTTCAATCCCAGGAGTCCCGGCGGTCACGGTTTCCACCGCGCGCAGGATTTCGGCGCGGCTGCGGAAGTTGTCCACCAGTTGGACCAGGTGGCGGCCGCGCGCCAGGACATCGTCGCGGTAGTGGACGAAGCCCGCCGGGTCGGCGTGGCGGAAGCCGAAGATGGATTGATTGATATCGCCCACGGCGTAGAAGCGGTCGGGCGGACGGATAAGTTGGATGAGCTTCGCCTGCTGGCCGTTGGTGTCCTGAAACTCGTCCATCAGGATGTGGTCGAATTGGCGCTGGAGGCGGGCGCGGGTATCGGCGTGCTCTTCCAGCAGGCGCACGGTGAACTCTTCGAGGTCGGCGAAATCGAGCGCGCCGGCCTGCTGTTTGCGCTCGCGATAGAGGCGGTCGAAGCGGCGCAGAATCTCCATCAGGAGTTCGCGCTCGAGCGCGTAGTGCGCGGTAATCAGGCCGTACTCCGCCGCTTCGATCTGCTCCCGCATGATCTTCACCAGATCGTAGGCGTTGTTGCCGCGCCTGCACTTCCGGAGGTCGCATGTAAACGCGCTCGTGGCGCGCAACGCGGCGAGCGGGCTGTGCGCGCTCAGAATGCGCTCGGCGCCCTCGAGCGCGGCCTCCAGGTGCTCCTTCTGCGCCAAGCTCCAGGCACCGAGGCTTTCATTGCGGATGGCGTTCAAGGTGTCGTTGATTTCGTCCAGCGTGACACCGGCGGGCGCGCGGAAGTCCGGCAATTGCTCCACGCGCACGCCCGCGCCGCGCATGGTATCGTACGCCGCCAGCACGGCCTGCTCGAATTCGTTGGAGGAGAGCCCGCGGATCAGTCCGCGCATGGCTTCGCGGTGTTGCTCAAACAGCGCGTCGATGGCGCCGCGCATGGATTCCTGCTGCATGCGCCAGGACTGGGTGGCATCGAGCACGCCGAACTCGGGGTCGATGCCGGCGAACACGGCGTTCTCGCGCAGCAGGCGCGCACAGAAGCCGTGCACCGTGGAGACCCAGGCGCGCTCCAGTTTGGCGCGTGTTTCGGGCAGTTCTTGGAATGCCTGCGCCAGCTTCTTGCGCATGTTGCCGGCGGCCTTCTCGGTGAAGGTGATGGCCAGGATGCGCAGCGGATCGACGCCGGCGGCCACCAGTTGGCGGAAGTACTCCACCAGCACGGTGGTCTTGCCCGACCCGGGTCCGGCCACGACACAGGCATCGAGGTGGCGCTGGGCGACATCGACGGCGTCGAGCTGATCGGCGGTGAACGGGATGCCGCTCATGCGCCCTCCGGAAAGTGGGGCAGCCAATCCTGGCTGCCGCCGGCTTTCAGCCGGCGTTTGCTGGGTGCGAAGACTCGCTCATGGCCCGAAAGCGCCGCCTGAAAGGCGGCTGCAGGCAAGATTGCCTGCCCCACAACTATTGCACCGGCGAATGGGACGGTACTCATGCGCCCTCCGCTTGCTCGGCGGCGGCGGCCACCTCGATCCGGCAGATGTCTTTGGCATCGCAGAAGCGGCAACTGTCGCGGTCGGCGGGTACGATCTCCACGCGGCCGCGGCGGATCTCCTCCACGATGCGCAGGGTCCGCTCGCGCGCGGCTTCCAGCCACTTCTCGGGCAGCGCGAGGCTGTCCATCAACGGAGCGTCGCTCCACCCGGCGTACTCGATACCGCCTTTTACTCCCACGTAGAACATGCCGGCCGGGCGGAAGTTCAAGTCCTCCGCGGCCATCATATAGAGGGGCGCCTGCATCAGGTTCTCATTCTTCAGCTTGTCCTTGACGCGCTGCGCGGCGCTGTACTTGTAATCCAGCACGAAGGCGCGGCCGTCGGGCGCGACATCCAGGCGGTCAATGCGCCCGAAAATTTCCACGCCTTCGGCGAGGGGAAAGGCGAAGTCTTTTTCGGTCTGCGATTGGAACACCCCGCGCGGCCACGCGTCCAGGCTGGTAAAGCGCTTGAGGTCGTCCAGCATGGCGTTGCGCAGACGCTCGGTGTGATAGCCGTTGGGGATGTGCGCTGCTTTCAGGTGGCGCGCGAAAATCTGTTCAAAGAGCGGCTCCATGTCGCGCGGCTGCTGCCACCATTCGGCCAGCACCTCGTGCACGATGTTGCCCTGTTCGAGGAAGGAGAGACGCTCCTCGGGGCGCGGCGGGGCGGTCTCGAGACGCATCAGGCGTAGCGTGAAGTACTGAAACGGGCATTGCAGGAACGTCTCTAGCGCCGTGGCCGAAAGGCGGGCCGTCTTTTGGCGCAGGAAATCGAGCAGGTCAGGTGCGGCGATCTGCGCGGCGATCCGCGCCGCGCCGCGCGGTGCGGGCAGGCTGCGCGGCGCGGGACGCACGGCCACCGCATCCACCGGCGGCTCGAGCAGATCTTCCAGGTAGATCGACTGCAAATTGCGTTCCCCGCGCGCGTCGAACTCCGGGTAGGAGAGGGTGACCAGCATGGTGGCGCGGCTGGTAGCGGTAGAGAACAGGGCGCGCTCCTCGCGCTCGCTCTCGGCGGCGGTGCGCACACGGATGCCGCCGGCATTCAGGCGGCAGCGCGCCGGGTCGGGGAAAAACGGGTCCTGCTGGTGGATCTGCGGGAACTGTTTCTCCACCATCCCGCAGACAAACACGATGGGCAGCACCCACTGGCGCGCTTCCTTGGCGCCGATCACGTGAACCACGTTGCGCCGTCCGTCCTCCAGGCGCAGCGGCTTGAGGCGCAGCACGCTTTTGACGGCGCGCCAGTAGTCCTCCATACCGATCTCGCGCGCGCCATCGAGCGCCGAGGCGGCGTCGGCGAGCGCCTCATCGAAAAGCTGGAGCGCGGCCGACTGGCTGCGCCACTGGAGCGCGAGTTCATGGGTGGCGGGCTCGGCGGGCGGCGCCGGGCGGAAGAGATTGCGCAGCGTGCCGAAGCGCGCCGCCCAGTTCCTGGGGGTGAGCGCGAAGCCGCGCCACTCTTCGAGCGCGGCGAGCGATTCCAGCTTGTGCAGCAGACGGTCGGCGCCCGTGCGCGGTTGGCCATCGCCCGCGAGCAGCAGCGACCGCAATTCGCTCAGGCCGGCGTTGGGGATCTGCTCGCGCACGTCGAAATCGAAGGTGTCCGCCATGGCGAAATCGGCGAAGCGCGGGGTGAGGCGCAGGACCGCGAGGGTGCGCGCGTGGTCCCAGCCGCCGAGCATCGCCTCGATGGCGCCCGCGAGGAAGCGCACCACGGCGTGGCGTTCCAGCCTGGTATCGAAATAGAAGCGGGCCGGGATGCCGAAGCGTTCCAGCGTGGAGCGCAGCGCCGGCACGTAGATCTCGGGGGCGCGCACGATGACGCCCATCTCGCGGAAGGGGCGTCCCGCGGTGGCCTGAAGAAGAATGCGGCGCGCGATCTCTTCGACTTCGCGCTCGATGCCCGGCGCCTTGACCAGCGCCAGAGCGGGCCGGGCTCGCCGGGCACGGGTGCGCTCCTGGTCTACCACAGCGGTGAAGCCCATGGCGGTGAGACGCGTGCGGAGGGCGGGCGTGAGATCCTCGTCGCCAAGGGTGAGGGTGAGATCGGCGTGCCTGCCCATGGCGGCCACCACGCGCAGTTCGGGATCGGGGAGGGCGTGAAAGCCATCCATGCAGATGGTCGAGATACCGTGTAACCCCTGCGCTGTAATCTGTGCGGCGGCCAGCTCCAAACGCCGTGCGCGCATCGCCAGACCGCGGCGAGCGAGTTGGCGATCCACCTCCTGGTAGACGGCGAGGAAGGCGTCGCCGAGGGGGACATCGGGGAGAGAGGCGGCGAGGCGGGCGCTATCGCAGCCGGCGGAGGCGAACTCCTCGATGGTGTGCGCCAGCGAGTTCGAGAAGCCGTGGAACCGGATGACGCGGGAAAACTCGGGGCGCGCGACGCGTTGTGCGGCCTCTTCCACCAGGAGGTAAAGCACGGCGCGGGGAACCTCGGCAGCGCCGCCGGCATAGTCGCGAACGAAGCTGGAGAGGGTTTGGATCAGGCTGCCGCGAAATACCAGGCCCTCGCGGGCGAGACGATTCTGCAGGTGCCGCGCCATGGTGTCGGTGGGCACCAGGAGGCGAATGGCCGAATTGCCCGAGAGCGCCTGGCGAAAGCGATCCAGGATGTTGGTGGTTTTGCCGGAGCCGGCGGGTCCCGAGAGCAACCGCATCGGCTCCAGTGTAGCGCAGGGCGAAGAAAAATCGAACAGGAGATTTAGTGCCTGGCCGCTGGAAGAGATCGGTTCAGCCGGCTGCGGACCCAATGACGAGATCGAGGCCGGCAGCGTCGGCGAACGCCCGGAAATCCCGGTCTCGCGTAAGGAGAGGAATCCGGCGATCAATACAGCTTTGGGCGATCAGGGCATCGCCGAGGCGCGCCTTGCGGCGCTTTGCCAACACCTTTGCTCGTAACTCGCCTGCCCGTTGCCAATAGCCAGGCCCGACCTCGATGAGAGGCAGTTCCGAGAGAGTTTGCGAAACCTCTACAGAAAGCTGCGGGTCGCTCAACACTTCGGTGAGCACAACGGGCACCATCAGCACCTGCCGGTCCTGGAGCGCCCTATCGAGCAACTCCGCGTCCTCGCCGCCATCTCCTTGCAGGAAGGCGATCCAGGTGCTGGTGTCGACCGCGATCACCGGTCGGCCTTCAGCTCATCTGACGTGAGCGTGAAGCGAACCTTGCCCCGGAGTTGGCGTAGCTGCGCGTAGGCCTGCGATGCGGCAACCAGTTGCAGGCCGGTACGAACAGTCTGGGTGATGCCGCTACCGGTGGCGCGTTGTGCCTTTTTGAGCAGCTCCGGTGGCACCTCGACGGTGATCTTGCGCGCTGTCTCCATGACGCCTCAGTATACCATACCCGATACCAGCATCGACTATGGCCCAACGGGTCAGCCTTATGCCACGCCCTATCTTGGGCGTGGGGGTGCTCTTTACGCCAGGAATACTGCCGGGGAAACGTGAAAGAACTCGGCGAGCTTGCGGATGTGGGCCTTGCTGAGTTCCCGCTTGCCGTTCAGGACCAGGGAAGCGATGGAGCGCGCACCGAAGATGGGGGTCAGGTCCGCCGCCCGCAAGTCGCGCTGTTCCATGAGGAATTGGATCATGCCGATGGGATCGGCCGGCGGAAGCGGGTAGGTGCGCTCATCGTATTCTTTGACGAGGGTGGCGAGAAGGGAATGGAGCGCGATTTCCTCTGGGCCTGCGGCGCCGTGCTCAATCGCTCGGCTCAGTGGCTCCATTATTTCGATGAAGTGATCCATTTCCTCGCCCGTCTCGATGCGCTTGGGCATCGTCCGGGAGAGCAACTTTCCATATTTGGCAGGGCTTAGGGTTAGCACCATTTCTTCCATTCCTCTCGATCGTATTCCTTGTGAGTCAACAGCGCTTTCACATAGATTTCACGGCCGGCAAAGAAAACGGTCGTAATCAGCCGGTAGCGATTGTGCCCCAGATTGAACACGAGCACTTCGCCAATCAGGTCCGCGCCAGGAAACTTGATGCGCACGTCGGCGAGGCAAGTCCAATTGGCGGCGGCCGCGGTGCGGAACCAGTTCAGCGCGTCGGATTCTGTCCCCGGATGTTTGGCTGTGAGTTTTTTGAGCCCGTGCCGGCTGACCACGTTCACAAATAGATGTTATCAAAACGATAACACATATGCAAGCGAGAAATGTCTCTGCCCTATCTTGGGGCGATGCGCTGCACGAAGGGCAGCTTGGACAAGGCCTCCAGGCGAGCGATGGGGATGTGGCCTTGAATCGTGGCGCCTTGCTGGCTGGTGATTACCAGGCCTGCCTGGCGCAGTTGGTTTAACGCGCCGGTGGATAAGTCGGCGATGGTGAGTCTTACATAGGCTTCGTCGCCAAATACGAACTTACTCTCGTCGACGCTGGGACGGCCTCCGGCTTTCACGCGCGCGATCAGGGCGGCAATCGCCGGATCGAGATTCGACGCCGGCGTTTGCGGTGCCAGCGGGGGCGCTACTTTGCGGGATTCCATCATGGGGCGAGGCATGGCGCCGCCGCCGCCGAAGTAGGCCCGATCGGCAATCATGGCCATGGGGGCGGCGACGGCCTGCAAGCGATCCCCTCTGCCGAACACGCCTTCGTAGCTCATGCCGTCGGGCATCTCCACGGGCACTTCGACGCGCCGCGGCGCGCCGCCTTCGGTGATCACTGTTTCTTCCACCGCGACGAAGGATGTGAACGGCGTCATCAGGCGGTAGTCGATACCCAGTTGCGTGATCTGCTGCTTGAGATCGTCGCGCATGACGCCACGTTGCAAGCCGCCGAAGTCCTGGGACATCAGGTCTTCCACGCGGCGGCGGGCCCAGAGCGTGGCCAGCATGGCATTCTCGGGCTGCGAAGCGGGCAGGTTGACGCGGATCTCGCGAGTGAACTCGCGGCCCGCCATCTTGCCGTGCAGGCGGATCACACCGGCGCCGGGCGAAGTGTAGCGGCCGGAAATGACCAGCGGTTTGGCGGCGAACAGGTCGGGGATGCGCGCCGGGTAGACGCCAGTGATCGCGAGGCCGCCCCAATCGATCGAGATATCGGTGAGCAGTGGGCTGCTGACGCGCTCGTGGAAGCGGCGCGCGGCGGCGGAGCCATCGTCCTGCAGTCCGACGTACTCCACTTCGCCGCGGCCGTAGCGCGCCATGCCGTCGAGCAGGAAATGGTTGACGCTGCCGCCGATGCCGAAGGCGAAGACGCGCGCGTTGGGGTGGCGCTGCACCTCGGCGAGGATATCCAGATCGTTGCCCACCTCGCCATCGGTCATGAAGCAGACCACGCGGGTGCGCTCCGGCGCATCGCTGGGGGCGAGCGACGCGCGGATGGCCTTCATCATTTCGGTGCCGCCGCTGCCGGACCGCGAGTTCAGAAACTCGCGCGCCAGGCGGCGATTCTCGGGCGTGGCGGGCACGGGGTTGGGGAACAGGATGTGGGTGTCGCCGGAGAACGTGATCAGGTTGAAGGTGTCGCGCGGATGCAAGCCGTCGAGCGCCAGGCCCATCGCCTCCTTGGCTTTCTCGATGGGGAAGCCCGACATGGAGCCGGAAGTATCCAGCACGAACACCAGTTCCTTGGGCGCGATCTCTGCGGGCTGGACGCGATCGGGCGGTTGCAGCAGGAGGGTGAAATAGCCCGTGTGGGTGAGCACCGCATCTTCCACCCGGCGGCCGGCGACGCCGTACTTGAGGATGAAATCCTTGTTCGGGATAACGGACTTGTCGCGCAGTTTCACCACGGCCTGGCGCGGGTTGGGGCGCTCGATCGCGACATCGTGGGTGCGCGATTCGATGGCTCCGATGGGGACGCCGGCGTCCAAGTGGACCTCCACCGCGATATCGTGGCCGGCGCGCGTGCCTTCGGGCGTGACGGGCGGCGCGATGCGGGCGGCGTCGGGCACTCCGCGGCGCGGCATGTAGCGCGGCGCCACCACCATCGGGAAATTGAACGAGTAGGCGCCGGCTTCGTAGGGCACGGTTTCGACGTAGCCGATCTGGATCTGCACGGTGGCGCCGGGAAGGATATTGGCGACGGCCTGGGTGAAGATGTTGGGGCGCTCCTGGTCGAGCAGGGAGGCAATGCGGCCCGTGCGGCGGGCCTCCTCGTAGATTTTGCGCGCTTCGTCGCGCGGTTTGATGAGGCCGCGAATGGTGCGGTCGCCGACGTGCATGGTCATGTCGTCCACGGCGGAATCGGGCGGTAGCGGGAAGGTATAGACGGCCTCGATTTTTTCGGCGAACGGGTTGTGAAACTCCTGGGTGACGGTGACGCGGGCGAGCGGACCGGCGATGCGCACCTGCACGTCCGTGTGGCGTAGCGGGCAGATGCCCTTCGGCGTGGTGAGCGATCCGGGCGCGACGGAATCGTTGGCGGCAAACCCGGGAAGGGCGAGGATGGCAAGAAAAAGTAAACGCGAGTGGAACGGCATCGGAAGACCTCCACGGGCGAAATGCCGCCAGAGCGGAATTCCTTTCAGGCAAGGCAAAAAACCGCCCGGAGCACCGAGAACGTTGCATACTGGGATTGAGAATCCGAAGCGGAGTGATTGTCAATGAAAGCTAAGAGTTTTGCAAAAGACTTTCCCGTCGTTTGCGTGGGTGGTTCGGCCGGCGGCCTCGACGCCTATACCCGGTTACTCACGCATCTGCCGGCCGATATGGGTGTGGCGATCGTCATCGTGAATCACCTGAGAAGCGTAGCCACCCACCTTCACGAGATTCTTCCGCGCTACACACAGATGCCGGTTGAACTGATCACGGAAAAACTACTCATCGAGCCCAACCATGTGTTCATCATCCCGGAACAGCGGGATTTGCACGTTCTTGACGGAGAGTTCCGTCTAAAGCCGATATCCAAGCCCAGGGGATGGCCCGACGTGATTACGGTCTTTCTGCGCTCCCTCACGCAGAACTGGGACGGCAAACTGATCGCTGTCATTGTCTCCGGCTATGATGGCGATGGGGCAGCGGCGCTGTGCGGCATACGGGAAGTGGGGGGCATTACCATCGCGCAGAAGCTCGACACGGCCGGGCAGCCGGATATGCCTGAGAGTGCCATCGCAACCGGGTGTATCGATTTTGTTCTTTCACCTGAGAACATCGCGCAGCAAATTGTACGAATTGCCGCACGCGTCCCGGGCGAAGGGAACGCCAATTCACCAGAAGGCAAGTAGAAGTCCGAGCTGCGAAGCGGATGCACAAGGCGGAGCCTTATGCCACTGGGCTACGATAGTCGTTCGATGTCCAAGCGGGCGGGGCTGATACTCTTCGTGGCGTTCGCGGCGCTGTTCCTGACGGTGAACCGCGACGCCTATCGCGGCTATTTTCAGGACGACGAGATCGATAACCTGAGCTGGGCGCCGTACCTCGGGCCGCTGGATTTCCTGCAGGGCGCCGCCACGCCGCGGTTTCAGGCCAATAATTTCCGCCCGGTGGGCCACTACTATTTCCATGCGGTGGAGGAACTCGCGGGGCTGGATTTCCCGGTTTATGTCGCGGTGCTGCATGCGTTCCACCTGTTGAACGTCTGGCTGCTGTGGCTGCTGGCGCGGCGGCTTGGGGCCACGGCGTTCGCCACCGCCGCCGCATGCTTGTTCTTCGGACTGCACATGGCGCTGTTCGACAATTTCTGGAAGCCGATGTACGTCTTCGATGTGCTCTGCGCCACGTTCTGCCTGCTGAGCCTGTGGTGCTACGCGAGCGAGCGTTGGGTACTGAGCTTCGCGGCCTTCTGGTTGGCCTACAAGTCGAAGGAACTGGCGGTCATGCTGCCAGTGGTGCTGCTGGCCTTCGAGATCTGGTTCGGCAAACGGCGCTGGAAGCCGCTGGCGCCGTTTTTTCTGACCTCGCTTTCCTTCGGCGTGCAGGGAATTCTGGGGAATCCCAATCGGGATAACGACTACACCTTTCGCTTCACGGCCGCCGCCCTGGCCACAACCAGCGTGTTCTACGCCGGCCGCGTTTTCCTGATTCCGTATCTCGGATTCGTGCTCCCCGCGATAGCATTTCTGGCGCGCGGCCATATGTCTTCAGCTCGCCGCACATGGTTCGGACTGGCGGCGATGGGTTCGTTCCTCTTCCCCGTGCTGTTTCTGCCGGGGCGGGTATTCAGCGGGTACTGCTACCTGCCGTTCGCGGGCCTGGCCATCGCCATCACGGGGCTGGCGGAGGCGGCATCGCCCGCCGCGCTGGGACTGTTCCTGGCATTGTGGCTGCCCATGGATATCCACGAACTGCGCTTGCGGCGGCGCGATACCCTGGCCAACGACGACGAGGTCCGCACGTGGATGAGCGCGGTCGGCCGGTTCGCCGCCGGCAAGCAGCGAGTGGATGCGTTCGTGTTCTCCGGCACGCCCGCCGGCTTCCATCAGTGGGGCATCGAAGGCACGCTCAAGTATTTCTACGAGCGCAACGATCTCACCGTGAAGCCCATCGGTGGGCCAGACGCGGCGGCCCTGATCGCGACCAGGCGCGTGGCGATGCTGAACTGGGACGCTGCGCGCAAGCGCCTCGATATCGTGATGCGCGGGCCCGGCAGTTACTGAGTCAGCACGCGCGAATCGGTCTGAAATTTCTTGTAATCGCTGAACGTGTAGATGATTTCGCCGCGCATCACCTTGACCAGGGCGATGCGCACGGAACCCTTGATGGCAGCCCGCTTAGGCAGCCAGACTTCGTTATTGATGCGCGCGTTTTCAATGGTGAGGTGGCTGCCTTTGGCGAGGCGGATCAGGAAACCGCCGAAGGTGATGGTGTCCAGCGATTCGAGGTCGACTCTGACCCACTGGTAGTCCTTCTTGTCGATCCAAAAACGCAGCTTGACCTTGGGAAAGAACGCGGTGGACGCGCTTTTCGGGCGGTATCCGGGCCTGGGCGCGCCCTCGATGACGAAGGCGTCACCGCCATTGAGCGCTTCCTCGCCGGCCAGTTTGAAGTTGAAGGCGTCGGGCAGTTCCTTGAGCGGCTCGCGCTGTTTCTGCCTCTTGCGTTCCCAGTCGGCAACGCGGCGCTCGCGCTGCTCCGGGGTCTCCTTGCGCCGGTCTTCGATGCTGTGCTGGAGTTTGGCCTCCTCTTTACCCGCGTCCTTTTGGGAAAGCGGCTTGTCATCGCGCGCCACCAGGCGGCGGTAGGGCGACCCCTCCAGCAGGGTCACGTCGAAGGTCTCGCTCTCGGTCTTTTTCAGCTTTCCGCTTGCATCCAGGTCGCGCTGCTCCTGGCGTTGCAGAAAGGTGTAGCTGCGCGAGATCTCGGTGTTGCGCCGGTCGAGCTCGGTAGAGCGGCGGATGATCTCCAGCGGGTCCTGGGCGGGCAGGACGGCGGGCAGCGCAAGAGCGAGGAGAAGCAGACGCACGATTATTTCTACGGTTCGGTGCCGGCTCCGGTTTCAAGCGGATGCCGGGGAATCACTGTCTTAATGGTATGTTAATCGGCGTGGCGCGGATTGTCTTCTTCACGGCAGTGGTGGCACTGCTCGGCCTGTGGGCGGCGATTGCCCGGCGCGGCAAGTAGCGTAGCCTTTTAGGCTGCCATGGCCCCATTCGTGGGGGCATTCTTCCCCGGCTTCGTGCTGCCACTGAGTTACAGTAAGGGTGCATGGAAAGCACTCGGATTGCGATCGCGACCGCGGACGGCGTTTCCGTTTGCGATCACCTGGCGCGCTCGGCGGCCTTTGTCGTGGTGGAAGTAAACTCGGGCGTGCCCGGCGCGCGGGCGACACGGGCGCGCGGAACGGAGGCCTGCGGAAATCACGCCACCTTCGTTGAAATGCTGGCCGGGTGCGACGCGGTGATCTGCGGCGGCATCGGGCAGGGCGCGGCGGTATCGCTGGCGGCGCATGGGATTCGCCCGCTGGTTTCGCCAGCGGCCGCCGGGACGCCGATCGACGATGCCTTGCAGGCATGGATCGCAGGGCGGCTGGCTACGTCCGACGAACGCGTCTGCCTCTGCCACGGGGACTGACAAGACTGGCATGAATTTC
>JADGNT010000253.1 GCA_017883345.1 Candidatus Solibacter sp.
CGCCGCCAGGTGGTCAGCCAGGCACTCTGCGCGGGCTGCCACGACAAGCTGATGCTGCACGGCGGCATCCGCCAGAACGTGGAGTATTGCGTGGTCTGCCACAATCCCACCGTGACCGATTCCGGCGTCCGCAAAACCGGCGACATTCCCGAATCGATCAACTTTAAGACCCTGATCCACAAGATCCACACCGGCTCCAACCTCACCACCGATTTCACCGTGATCGGACACGGCGGCAGCGTCAACAACTATAACGGCGTGGGCTATGTCGGCGACCGCCGCGACTGCGAAAAATGCCACCTGCCCGGCACCGAAGATCTTCCGCTCCCCGACGGCCTGATCACCCAGACCACGCCGCGCGATTACCTGACCACGCAGGGCCCGGCTACCGCCGCCTGCCTTTCGTGCCACACCACCAAGGCCGCCGCTTCCCACGCCGCCACCATGACCTCGCCCACGCTCGGCGAAGCCTGCGACGCGTGCCATGGCCCGAACGCGGAAGCCTCGGTCGCCAAGGCGCACGCCCGTTAGACCGTCGCCGCGACCGTTAGAAGCTGTGAAAAAATCGGTTGGCAGGCGAAAGCGCCTGCCCCACAAAGGTGGGACAGACGCTTTCGTCTGTCAACCCCGAGTCTCACTGGCTTATTCATAACTCCCCGGCCAGCCTTCTCCCGCGCCGGCCGGCGGGCAATACGTGGGGACTCCGCGCGCGTAGCACGCGTGGGGGCAGGGGATTCGCCTGCCCGCTAAAACGGCAGAATCTCTTCGCGCACCGGGTCGAAATCGATGCGGCGCTTCTGCATGTAGGAGATGTTCCCGAGGTGCGACGCCTGTGCGGAGCGATGCCCCACCAACACGTCGCCGTGCGGCAACTGGCGCGACTTCACACAGTCGAGGAAGTTCTGGACGTGGTCCAGGTCAATCGACGACTGAGCTTTTACCACTACCGGCTGGACGTTGCGGCCCAGCGGGTAGAACTCGTACCGGCTGCGATCGATCCACAGGCGGCCCTGGGTGCCGCAGAACTCCTGGGCCGCGCCAGTGATGCCGGGCACAAGCGTCGCTTCGAACGTGGCGGTGAACTCCGCGGGATATTCCAGCAGCACGTTGATCGTATCCGGTGCCGTGCGTCCGTCCTTGAAGTGGTAAACCCCGCCGCTGGCCTGCGCGGAAGTCGGGATGTCCTTTCCCATGAACATGTGGACCACGTCCAGCCAGTGCGTGAACAGGTCCGTCACCTGCCCGCCGCCAAAGTCCAGGTAGGCCCTCCAGTTCCAATACTGCTGTGGATCCCAGTCGCGCCACTTGAGCGGCCCGAGGAAGTGCGCCCAATCCAGGTTCGCGGGTTGCGTCTGGAGCGAGGCCGGGGCCTTGCGCAGGTGGTAGCCGTTGCCGTGCCACCAGGTGCGGCACAGGGTGATCTTGCCCAGTTTGCCCGAGTCGATGTATTCCGCTTTGGCCTGGAGGTAATGCTTGCCGGAGCGCTGCTGCATACCAACCTGGCAGACGCGCTTGTTGGTGCGCGCCGCCTTCACGACCCGCGGTCCCTCCTCGGCCTTCAGCGTGAGCGGCTTCTCGACATAGACATCCTTGCCGGCGTTCAGGGCGTCAATGGCGATTGGGGCGTGCCAGTGGTCCGGCACGCAGATGAGCGCGACATCCAGTTCCTTGATTTCGAGCACCTTGCGGTGGTCGGTGAAGGTCCGGGCGTTGGCGGCCGCCGGCGTTGTCTTGGCGCGGTCGATGTTGTCGCCCCAGACGTCGCATAGCGCCACTACGTCAACGCCGCCGGCTTTGACAAAATTGCTCATGTCGTACCGGCCGCGTTCGCCGCAGCCGATCAGGCCGAGCTGCAACCGTTCATTAGCGCCGAGGATGCGGCCGTAGGAAGCGGCCGAGGCGGCGGCGGCCCCCAGGAAGCGCCGCCGGTTGGTGGTGTTGTTTATGTTGGATGGCATGGAAATATGGTCTCTTAACACTTGAAAAGGAACGACGGCTAGCGCACGATGAGATCGCGCAATGGACGAATGTAGATGTTGCGAAACGCCACCGGGCCGTGGTCGCCCTGCAACATAAGCGGATTCGTGGCGGCCTCCGGAATGTTCGCGGCGGCGCGCGTGGGTCCGTCCACGTCTACGTTCTTCTGGATGGCAAGTCCATTTTGCACCACGCGGATAAACCGGGCGTTTTCGATCTTGCGGCCGCTAGCGTCGAAACGGGGGGCCCGAAACCAGATGTAGTAGGACTGCCACTCGCCGGGCCGCCGGCAGGCGTTGCGGCTGGGCGCCGATCCACCCACCCCCTGGTTGTTGATCCAGCGGTGGTAGATGGCCCCGCAGTCGGAGGTCGACATCGGCTCGGAGGAATCCCAACTGTCGAAGATCTGGACTTCGTACAGGCTGTGCAGGTACACGCCGGAGTTAGAGCCTTTCGCAACCATGAATTCCAGATAGAGTTCCACGTCTCCGAACTTCTCGTCGGAGGCCAGTTGCACGGTCCGTCCCGTAGGGCCGTTGAGAATCGTACCGCCCGGGACGGGTCCGGGCACAGCGCTCAGGCGCGTCGGCCCGAGCAGGCGCTCCCACAGGACGCCGGTGGTGGTGAGCCACTCGCTGCGGTTGGTGCCCACACCATGCCAGCCCGAGAGGTCTTTGCCGTTCAACAATGGCGTCCAGCCATCCTCGAGCAGGTAAGGCGCATCGCCGTGCGCATCACCGTCGTCGAGTACCGGTCTCCGTTGGCCGGAAAGACTCAATAGAAAGACAATCGCAAGAACCGCTCCGCGCACGAAACGCATTCGCATAGTTTTCCTTTATGAAGATCGGGGGCAGCCGCGGAAGCCGGCGCCCCCTCTTATCGAGTTTATCCGTGGCGCCGCGTTACGTTAGAACGCGAACCTCAACATGAATGCCAGGACGCGGCCGGCTCGCGCCGCGTTGTAGGCTCCGAAATTGAGATTCGTCTGATTGCCGCTCTGGTCGAAGCGGGCTCCGGAATCGATGCCCGTAAACTGGGTGTGGTTGAAAGCGTTGTAGGCCTCCACACGAAGATCGAGCATTCGCCTCTCTCCCAGCCCGACGGGTATCTTCTTGCCGATGGTGAAATCGAAGTTGTTGGTGCCGGGTCCGCGGAGGACTCCGATGCCGGCGTTGCCGAATGTCCCGACCGCGGGTAGAGCGAAGGCGGCCGTGTTGAAGTTCTTACTGAACGTCCGCTGGCTCTTCGGCAGGTAGGGATCGCCGACAACCTGGATGCGGGCGGCTTCGCTCGAACCGCTGATATCGGAGGTATAAGTGGTGGAGAGAGACGGGGTAAACACCGCGCCCGACGAGAAGGTGGTGACGCCCGATACACGCCAGCCGTCGGTCAGCGGACTTAGCCATTTGGCGCCGAGCTTGCCGCTGAGACCAGGCAGTTCGTACACGTAGTTGATGGTGAGGACGTTGGTGCGGTCGAAGTTGAGCAGGCCGTAGTTCCAGAAGCGGGGATTGAAATAGGAACTGATGTTGGTCTGGTATCCCAGGTTCTTGGAGTAAGTGTAGGAGCCGGCGAACATCATGTTCTTGCTGAACTGGTGGCGCACGGAGACCTGCGCCGAGTTGTAATTGGAGTTATTGCAGAATTCCAATAACGAGAGGTTGCCCCAGCCCGAGTAAGGCCGCAGGAAGTTATCGGGCAGCGGCTTGCCGTTGGTGGAGTCCACATTGGCGGTGTTGAAGTGGGCGAATGCCGGCAGATTATTCACCGGCCGGTACCACCACAGATGGCGGACCTGATTGCCGACGTACGAGACGTCGAGGACGGTGCTGAAGCCGAGGCTCTGCTGAACGCCCAAGCTGTAGTTCATGGACAAGGGAACGTGCTGGTTTCCGTACATGTACGTGATGTTGCTGGGAGCGAGGTAGCCTGCTGCTCCGGTGAATGTGGCCAGGTTTCCGTAGTACAGTGTGGGCGAATAAGTCACCGGAGGGTTGCCTTGGAGAGCCTCGCCGGTCTCGTTGGTATTGGGCCGGTCGGTAAACATTCCCCAGCCGCCGCGGACGGCGGTTTTGCCATTGCCGCGAGCGTCCCACGAAAAACCGAATCGCGGGGAGACGCTGGGCGTCTTGTAGGTGGCCATGCCCGACGGATTGCCGTTCACTCCGGCGACTTTCATACCGTTGGCGGGGTTCCCGGTGCTCGGGACAAAGAAGCCGATCAGGGCGGCCGGGACGGTGGCGCCGGTAGAGGGGTCCATACCCACGCGGGTTGTCCCGCTCATGGCGGGAACATACATGCGCGGCGCACTGGCCTTGGAGTAGGCCGTCTGATCGAAATAAGCCAGGCTGTGATTGGCATCGGTGATGGCACTGAGGTAGGCGATGCGCGCGCCGATATCGATGGTGAGGCGGCGCGAGACGCGCCAGTTGTCCTGCACGAAGCTCTCGACGTTCCAGAACCAGAAATGGCCGCCGGTGCGGTCGTTGGACTCGGTGTAGGAGTAGAAGTTGCCGAGCAGGGCATTGCTGAACCCGTTGTTGGAGTCGTACGGGTTGGTGCTGTTTACGCCGAAGTTGAACACGCCGCGGTAGAGGTTGCTGGTGCCGCTCTGGTTGGTGGCGAATTTGCCGGTGTGCTCGACGTAGATGCCGGCTTTCAGGTTGTGGTTGCCGGCGATCTTGGTGATATTGTCCTGGAAGCTATAGATGTCGTTCCAGTTCTCATAGGGCGTGTTGGAGAGCCCGATGGTGGGGCTGTTGACCGGAGTGGAGCCGAACTGGACGTCGGGAATCAGATTTTCGGCCAGCCAGCCCTGGGCGAAGCCGGCCCTGCTGGTCTCCGGGATGACAACGCCATTGGCGCCGGTGAACCATTGCGGGATGTTGCCCATCTTATCGCGCGTGAGGCCTTCGGGGCTCAGGACGTTGTAATAGATGTGCGAATAGCTCTTGCCAAAGGTGAATTCGTTGACCAGCGTCGGGCTGATGGTATAGGTGGCATTGATCGCGTTGCCCCGGCCGGGCCGCCACAGCCTGGAATAGGAAAGCAGGTAGTTGGAACCGGTGAACCACTGGCCCCAGGCGTTGTCCTGTTGTTCCGGCTCGGAGATGAATCGCCAGTAGATGTGAAAGCGCGAGGTGGGGTTGGCGTCGATGCGCAGGGTGGTATTGTGCCGCGGAAACTGGGCGTCCCCGGAGGCCAGGTAGTTGCGCTGGTTGACCAGGCTGGGGTTGGGATCCACGTAGTTCGGCGACGGCAGGAAGTTCAGGATGGATTGACCGACGGCGTTGATCTGGCTCTTGGGGATGACGTTGCCGGGGAAGACCGCATGAGTGGCGGGGTCGATAATGGGGATGAGTTTCCCGCTGGCGTCCAGGCTGTGCGAAAAATCGCCGGCGCGCTCCAGCGCGGTCGGCATGGTGCGGTATTGCGTGACCGGGTTGAGATTGATTCTCTGTCGGGTATATTCCTGGCCGAAGAAGAAGAACAGCTTGTCCTTGGACTTGTTCCACTTGCCGGGGATGTAAACCGGGCCGGCCAGGTTGTAACCGGCGATATTGAAACGATAGGGTGTGATCCTCAGGCCGCTGGAGTTGTTGAAGAAATTGTTGGCGTTGAATTCTTCGTGGCGGTGCGACCAGTATCCGGTGCCGTGAAAATCGCGGCCGCCACCCTTGGTGACCACGCTGATGGTGGCGCCGGCCTTGCGACCGTACTCGGCCTGGTAGTTGGAGGTCAGCACGCGAACCTCGGCGATGGAATCCATGTTGCCGTTGTAGTGAATGTCGCTGTTGGAACCGGTGTCGTTGGCGGTGACGCCATCGATGGTGTAGTTGATGGTGTTGTTGTTGAGGCCATTGATGTACATCCCGCTCATGGTGCTGGCGTTGGACGTATTGTCGCGGTTGCGGGTGTCCACCACGCCGGGCAGGAGGTCCAGGAGGCCGAAGAAATCGCGGCCCTTGAGGGCAATGGAGCTAAGCTGCGTACCGGTCACGAGGGAAGACTTTTCGCTGCTGGCAGTCTGTAAGGGTGTGGCCTCGGCGGTTACGGAGACTTCTTCGGTCACATTTCCCAATTGCAGTTGGACGTGCCCCAGATCGCGGGTTTCACTGGAGGCGACGACGATATCTTTCTGGGTGTAAGCTTTGAAACCAGTGGCGCGGACCGTGAGGGTAAAGGTTCCGGGCAAAAGGTTGGGAAAGCGGAAGAGCCCCGCGGAGTTGGATTCGGTCTTTAAGGTGGCGCCGGTGGCCGCGTTGGCCAGCGTGAGTTCCATGTTGGGGATGGCGGCATCGGTGGGATCCACCAGGGTTCCCACCAGCGAGCTGGACACGACCTGTCCAGAAGAGACGGACGGCAGAAGAGCCACCGCGGACAAAACGGCCAGGACAGGGAGGATCCGGCAAGCCATCCATGGGCTTCTGAATTTGCGACCGACTACGCGGGTCCCTACGGTAATTCGATTGAGCATAGTACTCCTTTCGCCGCACACAGGGCGACGTTTCATTTGCGGACTACTCATGGTCGTGACTACCGGGTCAAGCTGCGTGCCGGCGGTTTCCTTGTCACCGCGCCGCTTCAGCCGGCAGGACAAACGCCGCCTCCCGCTGACCCGAGACTCCCCGACGGACCCACTTATATCCGCTTTCCCCCGCTAAGGGAAGTGAAATCAGCAGTAAAACCGCCGATTTAACGCGTTAAAGGCCGGGAACTCCCTTTCCCCGCGCTGATTCCTAAGGGGGTTCCTTCCGGCCTGGACGCCACGGGAAAAAGATGGCCCTGCCGCCGTACGCCGGAGACAGGGATCAATCCAAACGATGGGCGGCGACGATCTGCGGCTGGAGCGCGACTTCGCCCTGCACGTTGAAGCGTATCACAGCCTCAAACAACGGCATGGGGGCTCCGTTCCTGACCGAGAGCCTGGAGAGCAGTTCCGCGATGCGATCTTCCCTGGTGACAAACTCCGCGGCGCCCTGCGTTCCGTAACCCGAAATGCCCGCAAGGGTAACCGCCCGGCGCTTCGAGTTGAGAGCGGCCGTCATGGACACGATCGCATAGTCGAACTGTTCCGGCCGGGGTGAGCCCACAAATGAGGCGGCCTC
>JADGNT010000254.1 GCA_017883345.1 Candidatus Solibacter sp.
ATGGGGAAGGCGGCCATTCACCGGGCTCACTTGGAGTTTGCGAAGTGCGATTTGACGCGGAGACACGGAGGCGCGGAGAAAGAGGCGGAGAGCACATAAGAGAGTTGGGGCAAAGGAAAGTCAAAACCTGAGCGCGCAGAGGGAGCGGAGAACGCGGAGCAGTCCGAGCTTCGCTCGGACTGGCAGGCGGGAGCGCCTGCCCCACCAAAGCATGGACAAGGCAGCGCCTTATCCCACGGGAGTGGACAGTGGTGGTCATTTGAAGAGGGGGTGGGCGAGGATGGCGGCGACGGTGATTTCGGGGTCGTCGCCAACGATGGGAACGTGCACGTCGGCCAGGCGGTAGTGGTCGCGACGCGCCGCGTAGAGCGCGGCGAAGGCTGCCGGATCGCGCGCTAGCGGCCGGTGGGTGGTCTGGCCGACGCGGTGCTGCACGGTTTCGAAAGGGCAATCCAGCCAGACCGTGATGCCGTTGTTCTCAAGCAGCGTGCGGTTGTCCGGCTGGCTGAAGGCGCCGCCGCCGAGGGCCAGGACGGCGGGGCGGCCGCGTTCAATCCAGCAAACGTGTTGGCGGATGACGGCGGTTTCGATGCGGCGGAACTCGGGCTCGCCGCGCGCGGCAAAGAGATCGGCGATGGCGGTCTTTTCGGCGGCCTCAATCTCGGCGTCGGTATCGAAGAAACTCCAGCCCAGGCGATGGGCGAGATGACGTCCGACAGTGGTTTTGCCGGCTCCCATGAAGCCGACCACGTAGATTCCGGGTGTGCGCTTCAGTCTGAGGTTCATGCGGTTCCGTTGAGGGATGCCATGCGCGCTTCCACGATGGCGGGGAATAGGCGCATGGCGAGCACCAAGAGCCAGCCCGAGCGGGGCGTAACTACGGTGCGGGCATCGCGCTCCACGCCGCGGCGAATGGCCTCCGCGCACTGCTCGGGGGTGATGGCGAAGCGGCGCGCCTTTTGTACTTTTTCGGGGGCTTGCCCGGCGCGGACGTTCTTCTGGAATCCGGTCTTTACATAGCCGGGGCAGACCAGCATGGTGCGCACGCCATCGCGCATCAGTTCGATGCGCTGGCCTTCGGTGAGCGCGCCCAGCGCGGACTTGGTGACGCTGTAGAGGGTCAGCCAGGGGAGCACCACCTTGCCGCCGATGGAGCCCACGTTGACCAGCATGCCGGAGCGCCGCGCGCGCATGGGCGGCACGACGAGCTGGGTCATGGCGAGGGGTGCGAAGAAATTCAATTCCATGAGGTAGCGGGCTTCCTCGATGGGCATCTCCCAGGAGGGCTGGTAGATGCCGGCGCCGGCGTTGTTGATCAGGATATCGATGACGCCGAAACGCTCCAGGGTGCGCCCGACCACGCGGCGGCGGTCCTGGTCCGTGGTGATGTCGCCCGGAGTGACGAGGGCATCGGGGCCGGCGGCGCGGCGCAAGCCCTCTTCATTGCGCGCGGTGAGGGAGAGGCGGGCTCCGGAAGTGGCGAACTCGCGGGCGCAGGCGGCGCCGATGCCTTCGGAGGCTCCGGTAATGAGCACCACTTTGCCGTCAATTCGCATGGGATCGCACTTGCGCAGGCTGCCGTGGCCGCGCAGAAACGTCATAATAGTACCATGGTGAAGGGGCTCATCCCGCTGTTCCCGCTGCAACTCGTGGTCTTCCCGAGGGTCCACCTTCCGCTGCACATTTTTGAAGACCGGTACAAGGAGATGGTGGGCGACGCGATACGGGACGGTGCGGAGTTCGGCATCGTGCTGGCCAAAGAGGACGGGATTCTGAACGCCGGCTGCACGGTGATGGTGGAGAAGGTGCTGGAGATGTATCCCGACGGACGAATGGACATCCTGACGTGCGGGCAGCGCCGCTTCGAGATCGTGAGCCTGAACGAAGAAAAGGAGTATCTACAGGCGGAAGTTGAATTCTTCGATGACGACGATCTGGCGCCTGTGCCGGCGGAGCTGCGCGACCGGGCGCTTTCCAATTACCGCGCGCTGAGCCGGCTGGCCAGCGCGCGGGGACACAGCGACCCGGACTTGGAGGATCGGCAGGTGAGCTTTCAGGTGGCGCAGGCGGTACCGGACCTGGATTTCCTGAGCATGATTTTGCGGGATCGCTCGGAAAGCGCGCGGTTGCGGCAGTTCAACCAATACCTGGCGGAATATCTGCCGCGGCAGCGTTCCATCGAGCGCATGAAGGAACTGGCGCCAACCAACGGGCACGGTCCCAAACCCGCGGGGCTGTAACGCATGATGGCAGCCGGCGGCGGCACGATACCGCGGGGGCGCAGCCGGCTTTCGTTCGCGGTGTCTGGCTGTCTGCACGGCTGCGTGCTGGCGTGGGTGATTCTGGGGGACACGGGGCGACCGCGGCACGATACCCCGGGGGCGCAATCGATTTACGATCGGGAGATCCGGCCGAACGAGAAACGAATCGTCTGGTACAGCTTGCGGGAGAAGCTGCCGGAGATTGCGCCGGCGGATCTCCTGCCCGACGCCCGGCCGGCCCGAGCGCGCGTGAAAAGGCCAGAGACGATGGTGGCCGGCGCCAGGGACGATGCGCGGCCGGCCCCCCTGATCTGGGCGCCGGAGCCGGAAGTGGCTCCGCCCAAAGTGATGCCTCTGCCTAATGTAGTAGCGGTGGCGCCGCCGAAAGTGGTGCGGCCGTTTGTGGCGCCGCCGGTGAAACTCGTGGCGCCGCCACCCGCCGCGCCGTTGCCCGAAGCGCCGCGCGTGGTAACGGCGGATGTGAAGACCGCCCTGCCGCTGCCGGCGGTAGCGGCAAAACTGCCGCCCCGCGCGTTCACGCCTCCACCCAATGTCCGCATGCAAAGACAGGCCATGCTGCCACTTCCGGAGGGTCCTCAGCCAACCATGGTGGTGGAGCCGAATGCGCTGCCGTTTCCCAACGCGGGGCCGCGACCGCAACCCCGGGCATTCACTGCACCGCCCGCGAAATCGCGTGTGGTGGCCGCGGTAGTTTTGCCGGCGGCACCCGAGGTCGCTGGGGTAAGCGCAACGAAAGCGGGCTTGGAAAAGGTGCTTCGGGGCTATCTGCCACCGCAGCTTCCAGCCATGCCGCCCGCGGCGCCGGTACTCTCCGCCGAGCCGCCCGCGGTGCCCGAAGTTCGAGGGGCGATGGCCGAGGCGTCGCTGGCAATTGTCGGGCTGAATCCGGCCAAGACTATGGAAGTTCCGGCGCCTCCGGGCTCGCGGGCGGCGGGTTTCTCGGCTGGTCCCGAGGCACGGGCGGAAGGCGGCCCGAACGCCCATCGCATCGCCCTGCTGAACGTCCCGGGTCTGGTGGTGAGTGGCGGCGCCAAAGACACACAACCGACCCTGATGGCGCACTTCTCGCCGACTTCGAAGGAGAATCTGTTGGCGGCGGCGCGCATGTCGATGGCGGCGGCGCCAAAAGTCCCGGTGGAACCGCGCGCGCCGCGCGTGGCGGAAGCACCCGATCCGCGGTTTGCCGGGAGGGTGGTGTATGCCATCGCCATCCAGATGCCCAATGTGACGAGCTTTTCGGGGAGCTGGCTGGTGTGGTTCGCGGAGCGCGAGCCGGAGCCAAAGGGTACCCCCGGAGCGGCGCCGCGGCAGATGCGGCCGCCGGGGGTGGTGCGAAAGGTGGATCCCAAGTACATCGCCGCGGCGGCAGAGGAGCGGGTGGAGGGCACGGTGCGGCTGTTCGGTGTGATCGGCAAAGACGGGCATGTCGGCGGGATCGCGTTGCTGCGCCAACTGGACGAACGGCTGGACCGCAGCGCGCGGGAGGCGTTGGCGAAATGGGAGTTCACGCCCGCGCTACGGGACGGCGTTGCGGTGGACGTGGATGCCATTTTCGAGATACCGTTCCATCTGGCCCCGCGACCGAAACAATGAACCGCCAACACCTGATCGTCGATGCCGACGACACGCTCTGGGAAAACAACATCTACTTCGAGCGTGCGTTCGAGGAGTTTGTGGCGTTCCTGGATCATTCATCGATGGCGCCGCAGGAGGTCCGCGACATTTTGGATGAGATGGAACGGACCAACGCCAAGATCCACGGGTACGGCTCGCTGAACTTCGGCCGCAATCTGGGGCAGTGTTACGAGCACCTGGTGGAACGGGAAATACGCGAGGACGATCTGGGGACGGTGATGGGCTTCGCCGAGCGCATTCTGGAATGCCCCATGGAGGTGATTCCGGGGGTCCCGGAAACGCTCCGCTACCTGGCGGGACGGCACGATCTCACGCTCTTCACCAAGGGGCATGTGGACGAACAGAAGCTGAAGATCGACCGCTCCGGCCTGGGTGGGTTCTTCCAGCACACGGCGATCGTGAAAGAGAAAGATGCGGCGGCGTACCGGCGCCTGGTGGCGGAGCGGGGGATGGACGCGGCGGTCACGTGGATGATCGGCAACAGCCCGAAATCGGACGTGAATCCGGCGCTGGAAGCGGGGTTGAACGCGGTGTTCGTGCCGCACGCGCATACCTGGGTGTTGGAGAAACAGGATCTGCGGCCAGGGAAGGGGCGCCTGCTGGTGCTGGAGAAGTTCGAAGACCTGCGGGAGAGGTTCTAAGGGAGTTCGAGGGAAGCGCCTTCAACGCGGAGACGCGGAGTGCCATGCCACGGACGACGTGCCGGTGGAATGGGATGGGAAACCCGAGAGGCATTTTGACGCGAAGGCGCGGGAGAAGAATGCCCCCAGGAATGGGGTCATGGCAGCCTGAAAGGCTACGCTACTGTTCCACGCGCTTCTGGCGCTCATAGGGCGTCTTCAAGTATTTGCCGGCCTCTTCCTGAGCGCCTTGCGTATCGTCTTTGGTGCGGATCGCCAGGTTGTATTCGTTGACCGCGCGCTCTCTCTGCCCGGTGATATCGAAGATCTTGCCTAAATTGATGCGGCTCCAGACCTCGGTCCACTTGGGGTCGAGATCGCCGGCCAGCGCCTCGCGGAACTCATTGGCCGCCTGCTGGTAATTGTTTTGCAGAAAGTGCACTTCCGCAATCCGGTAGTGGGCCAGCGCGCTGGTGCGGCTGGTTTCCAATGCCTTCTGGTACTGCTTAATGGCTTCGCCGAACTCGCTCAGCTCCGCATACTGCTCGCCGCGCCGGATGGCTACCGCCACGCGCACCTGGTTGCTGTAGCGCAGTACGCGGTTGTTGGGGTCGATGACCACGCTCTTGGGCTTGCCAAAGGTATCGACGGAGAATTCCGAGGAGGTGCCGACTACTTCCACGCGCTTCTCTTCGGGATTGCCTTCGGTTTCGATCTTGAGATCCACCGGCATGCGGAACGTGTCCAGGTCCTGGGCGATTTTTCCCATCACGCGAAAGCCTTTGGCGGTGCGCAAAATGGTGTATTCCAGCTTGAACTCGGGGGCTCCGCTGGATTCAATCCACTGGATGAAGAAGTACCCCAGGTCCTGCCCGGAGGCGGTCTCGGCCACTTTGCGAAAATCGTCGGTATTGGGGCTCTTCCAGGCGTATTGCTGGCAGTACGCCTTGAGCGTCGCGAAGAACTTCTCGTCGCCGATTACGTAGCGCAGCATGCCGACGACGGTGGCGCCCTTGCCGCCGGTGAGGGCCCACAATTCGGGCGAGAAATCTTCCAGGCGCGACGCTTGCACGATAGGCACGGTATCCACCGTCAGCGATTCCACCATCACGTCGCGCAACTGCGCCTCCATGGCGGCGGGGCCTTTCTCGTGCTCGCTCCACAGGAGTTCGGCATAAGCGGCGAGCCCGTTGGTGAGCCACAGATGATTGCGCGTGGCGGGCGAGACCAGTTCCTCGAACCACTGCCGCGACACCTGATTGGCCAGCAGCTTGGTGTTGGCCTGCTTGCCGATGCCGCGCGGGGCCAGGAAGATCATGCCGGGCGCGGCAAAGCCGTTAGGCGCGCCTTCCTCGGTTTCCACCACGGTCAGGTTGGCGTAGGGCGGAAGGCCGAACACACCGGTAAAATACGACATCGTCTTGCCGATCTGCTCGCCGTAAAGCTGCGCCATGTCCGCCTCCGGACCGCGGAAATACAGGGAGGTGGTGACGCCTTCAGAGGCCACGCGCGCCGCCTGGCCCTTCACGATGGCGATGCTGCCGGGAAACGAGGGACGTTCGAACTTGATCTGGTAGCGCGTCTTGTCGCCGGCGGTTTCCTTGCTGTCGTTGCCAGAGCCCAGCACGGTGTAGCCCGCCGGCACGGTTACGCGCAGGTCGGCGGAGAAACGGTCGGTGGTATAGCCGCTCACGGGGAACCAGCGCGCCGGGTACATCAGGTACGTGAAGTCGGGATGGATGGCGGCGAACTTGATGCCGTAGACCGGCGAATCTTCCTGCCCGGAGAGCTTGCCGTCGTAGTAGAAGGTGATGGTGACGGCCTGGCCCTTGACCAGCGGCTGCTCAAAGCTCAGGCGCACGGTGAAATCCTGCTGGTTGCGCGACGCCGGAATCTGCTTGCCCTTGTCGTCCACCACGCGCGACACGTTGAGCGCGTTATTCAGCTCGAAGGCCGCGGAGGTGATGTTGTCGTCCAACGGCACGAAGCGCACACTCGTCTTGGCGGTGAGGGATTGCGCCGCCGGCGAGACTTCCGCGTCGATGGTGTACTGCTCCACGTCGATGCGGGAGCGGCGGTCCTGCGCCCAGGCGGCGCCGAGCGCCAGAGTGAGAATTAGGGCGAGCGTACGATTACGAAACATGAGTGACTTGTCCTTCCAATATCTCTTGTATGGCCAGCGCCGCGCGCTGCGGCGCGGCGGAGCCGCCGGCCAACTTCCGCCGCACCTCGGCCAACCCTGCCTTCATTTCGGCGCGGGCAGGCTCATCGGCGAGCAGGCGCAGCGCTTCGCGCGCCAGGTTCGGGCCGGTCATTTGACTTTGCATCAACTCAGGCACCACGGCGCGTCCGGCGATCAGGTTCACCATGGAATAAAACGGAACGTCCACCAGAAACTTGCCGGCCAGCCAACTGGCCGCCGTCACCTTGTAAAACGTGACCATGGGAGTCCCCAAGAGCGCGGCTTCCACGGTGACGGTTCCACTTGCAGCGAGCGCGAGATCGGCATGCGCCATGGCGTCCCAGCTTTCCCCTTCAATCACCTGAA
>JADGNT010000255.1 GCA_017883345.1 Candidatus Solibacter sp.
CAGGTAAGCTTGCACAAGGCGGAGCCTCATGCCACTGCTAAACTGAAGTGATCCCATGATTCAAACGCTATTCGGCAGTGTCGAGCAGGAACCCAGCCTCCTGGAAAAGCTCAAGAGCGGCGTGCAGAAGACGCGCGCCGGGCTGGTCACCGCGCTCGAAGACACCCTGCAAGGTAAAAAACAGATTGACGCCGATCTGCTCGATGAACTGGAGTCCACCCTCATCTCCGCCGATATCGGCGTGCGCACCACCAGCGAGATCCTGGAAAGCATCCGCCAGCGCGTCGGCCGCCACCAGCTCGCCGACGCGGCCGAGTTGAAGAACCTCATCCGCGAACACCTGCTCGAAATCCTCCAGGCCAGCGAACGCGCTCCGGCGCGCGTCGCCGCTCCCCCGGCCGTCGTCCTCGTAGTGGGCGTCAACGGAAGCGGCAAGACCACCACCATCGGCAAGCTCGCCAGCCGCTTCAAGCACGAACATCGCTCCGTCCTGCTCTGCGCCGCCGACACCTTCCGCGCCGCCGCCATCGAGCAACTGGAAATCTGGGGACAACGCACCGATACCCAGGTGATTCGTCAAAACGCCGGCAGCGACCCCAGCGCCGTCCTCTTCGATGCCGTCACCGCCGCCAAGGCCCGCCAGGTGGATTACGTCATCGTCGATACCGCCGGCCGCCTGCAAACCAAGGAAAACCTCATGCTGGAGCTGCAGAAGATGAGCCGCACCGCCAGCAAGGTGATCCCCGGCGCGCCCCACGAAGTGCTGCTCGTGCTCGACGCCACCACCGGCCAGAACGGCCTCGAACAGGCGCGCAAATTCACCGAGAGCTCCGGCGTCACCGGCATCGTACTCGCCAAGCTCGACGGCACCGCCAAGGGCGGTATCGTCGTCGCCATCGCCCGCGAGCTGAATCTGCCCATCCGCTATATCGGCGTCGGCGAGAAGGTGGAAGACTTGCTGCCCTTCGACTCCGAAAAATTCATCGAATCGCTCTTCGAACCATGACCTCTCAATACATGCGCGAAGCGCTCGACCTGGCGCGCAAAGGCCGGGCCTTGGCCAGTCCCAATCCGCTCGTTGGGGCAATCCTGGTGCGCGAAGGCGAAGTGGTGGGCCGCGGCTTCCACACCTACGCCGGGCTCCATCACGCCGAAATCATCGCCCTCGCGCAGGCCGGCGAGAAGGCGCGGGGCGCCACCCTCTATCTCAATCTGGAACCCTGCTCCCACCACGGCCGCACTCCACCCTGCGTCGACGCGCTGATCCAGGCCGGCGTGGCACGCGTCGTCGCGCCCCTCACCGACCCAAACCCGCTGGTCGCCGGAATGGGCTTTGCCAAACTCCGCGAGGCCGGCGTCGAAATCGAGATCCCCGCGGAATTCGCCGCCGAAGCCGAGAAGCTCAACGAGGCGTTCCTCCATTTCATGCGCACCGGCCGCCCGCTGGTCACGCTCAAGGCCGCCATCACGCTGGACGGCAAGATCTCCGCCCCCGACGACAATCGCGGCTGGATCACCAGCGAGCGAGCGCGCGAGAGCGTGCAGGAAATCCGTCACGATAGCGACGCCATCCTCACCGGTATCGGCACCGTGCTGGCCGACGATTGCCTGCTCAGCGACCGCACCGGCCGTGCGCGCTGCCGCCCGCTCTTGCGCATCGTCATGGATTCGCTGTTGCGCCTGCCGCTGGATTCGAAAATGGTGCGCAGCGCCGCCGGCGATGTGCTCGTCGTCACCACCAGCGCGGCCCCCGCCGAACGGCGCAAGCTGCTCGAATCGCGCGGCGTCCAGGCGCTCGTGTTCGATGGCCCCGGCGGGCGCGCCGACCTGCGCAGCATCGTCGATTGGCTGGGCCGCCAGCGCTATCTCTCGCTGATGATCGAGGCCGGCAGCAAGCTCAACTGGACGGCGCTCGAAACCGGCGTGGTGGATCGCATTTTCTTTTACTACGGCCCCAAGATTTTGGGCGGCATGGAAGCGCTCCCCCTCGCCGGCGGCATCGGACGGCGCCGCCGCTCCGACGCCATTCGCATCCACAACATCACCATCCATCCCATTCCACCCGACGAATTCGCCGTCGAAGGATACCTTGATGTTCACCGGAATTATTGAGGAACTCGGCACCGTAGTTACCACAGGAGCCACCACAAGAGCCACCACAAGAGACACCACAGGAGCCACCGCCGGATCGCGTCTCTCCATCCGCTGCTCCACCGTCCTCTCCGATGCCGCCCTCGGCGCCAGTATCGCCGTCAACGGCGTCTGTCTCACCGTCACCGGACTGCGCCCCGATGGGTTCTCCGCCGACCTCGCCCCGGAGACGCTCGAGCGCAGCAACCTGGGCGATCTGCGCGCCGGCTCGCGCGTCAACCTGGAACGCCCGCTCTCCCCCAGCGGCCGGATGAACGGCCACATCGTGCAGGGCCACGTCGATGGCACCGGCGAATTCCTCTCCCTGGATGGACTCGGCGAAGACAACTGGTGGCTGCGCATTCGCATCCCTGACGAACTGGATCCTTACCTGGTATACAAAGGCTCCATCGCCATCGACGGCATCAGCCTCACCGTCGCCTCGATCGTTAGCGGCGTGCTCAGTGTGACCATCATTCCACACACGTTCCGCAATACGACGCTGGGCGGATACCGCCCCGGCGCGCGCGTCAATCTGGAATGCGACATCCTCGCCAAACACGTGGAAAAGCTGCTGCGCCGGCTGGATCTGAAACAGCCCCTCACCGTGGACAAGCTCCGCGAGCAGGGCTACTGAGAACCACCTTGAATTGACGCCGGCTGGAATCCAAGGACGATACGCTTCCACTCGACTTTAGGCGTCTGGAAATTGATCAGCAGACAGAGGGTCCGGCCTGAGGCTCGCAGATAGTTGAGACATTGCGCGGTGTGTTCGTTGGTGAGGCGTTGCGCGCATTTCAGCTCGACCACCAGCACGTCTTCGACGAGGAGATCGGCCAAGTACTCTCCCACATGGTGGCCCTTGTAGGTTACGGCAAATGAGGCCTGGGCAGTAGCCCGGATGCCACAAAGGCCGAGTTCTCTGAGCAGGGCACGCTCGTACACTTTCTCCAGGAACCCGGCGCCGAGGGTGTTGGAGACCTCAAAGACGGCGCCAAGCACGCGCTCAGTCAACGAATCATCGTATCCGCGTTCATCCGTGTTCATCAGCGGCTAATATTACTGTGTCGTCGTCAGCGAACACTTCGCGGAAATATTATTGGCCGCCGATGAACGCCGATGAACGCGGATAAAACCACAACACGTGCTGGCCTGAGTTGATCTGTGGCCAGTGCTTTTCTACCTTCCCGCCGCTACGTCTTCAGCTCCGCCACAATCTCCGCCGCGATCTTGCGCGCCTGATCAATTTCCCCCGGCGGGAGGCTGATCGCCCCCACCCGCGCGTGACCGCCGCCGCCGTAGCGCTCGCAGATGGATGCCAGATTGTGCTTCGGCTCCACCGGTGTCCACGGGTTCGACCCCACGGAGATCTTCGTGCGGAAACTGGACGGGCTCACCGATACCGTGTAGGTCGATGCTGGAAACAGGTAGTACGGAATGAACTTGTTGTACCCTTCCACGTCATGGCCCCCCAGGTCGAAAAACACCACGCCGTCGTCCTGCCGCGCGCGGTCCTGGATCAAATCGATGGATTCCACGTGCCGCTGGTAGAGCGGGGCGTAGAGCGCCTGAATCTCGGGCTCCGCGACGATCTCCGCCAGTTGGCGGTGCTGCATCCAGCCGATGATTTTCTGCACGATGCAACTGCCTTTGGCGGCTTCGATGACGAGGGTCAGCTTCATCGCCGGCGCGCCCAGTTCCACCGCCGTTTTGGCGTCCGGATACTGCGCCCCGTCGATGATCAGCGACCAGTGCACCAGGTCGTCCAGGTCCGGCGCGCGGAAGCCGAAACGGTCGGCGGCCACCCGGCAGATGAACGCGGTGCAGGATTTGTAGCTCGGGTCATAGAGCTTCCGGCCGCTGGTATCCTGGCGGAAATGCTCCTGGTCTTCGGCGTTGAGGAACGCGCTCTGGTGATGATCGAACCACCAGGTCAGCTTTGGGTCGCTGGAGTATTTGAAGTCCACGATGGCGTTTTCGTCGCCATCGAACAGCGCCGGATCGAAAAGTTGCGACGCCGTGTGGGCCATGCCCGTATAGCGGAACTCCGCATCCGGGTGGACCGCGCCCGCGATGAATCGGCTGAAGTAGGCAGCCGACGCCGCCCCGTCAAAACAGTGATCGTGATACAGCACCCGTGTGAGCATGTAGTTTCAAACTGAGGAAAACCTTTCAGCTTGCCTGAAAGGAAGAAGAAATGCAACTGTATGTTATGCGCGAGATCCCAGGCTGGGACCAATATTACCTCGATATCTGCAAAGTGGTGGCTGCCCGCAGCAAGGATCCGAACACCCAAATCGGCTGCGTCATCATCGGCCCCAACCACGAAATCCGCTCCACCGGCTACAATTCATTCCCGCGCGGCATCCGCGACGATGTGCCCGAACGCCTGGTACGCCCCACCAAGTATCTCTGGATCGAGCACGCCGAGCGCAATGCCATCTGCAACGCCGCGCGCGCCGGCACGGCCACCGAAGGCTGCACCATCTACGTGGACATCATGCCCTGCATGGATTGCGCCCGCGCCGTGGTGCAGGCCGGGATCACCCAGGTGGTGATTTCCGCCGAACGCATGGCCCAGTACTCCAGCGACTACTATAACGAGCACTTCGGAATGGTCGAAGTGTTGTTCCGCGAAGCCAAGGTTGCAATCCGCCGCGTATAGTGGCGATGGCCCGGCGGCCTATGGTTTAGGCTCTGGCGGTGCCGTCTCCGCTGGCGCGTCAGGTTCGACCGGCAACGGAATGGCGACATGCCGGTGGAAACGGCGTTCGCACCGCCGGCAGCGGAACGGCGCCTTGCCGAACGCCATCATGAACGAATCCAGCAGCCCTCGCGGCAAGGAATGCCGGATGTCGGCGCCCCCGCAACTTGGACAGCGTAATGTGTTGTCCGAATTCAACCGTGCCTCGCCCTAAACCGAGGTTACCACTGTCCGGCGCGATAGAACATCCGTGATGCACTATGCCGAGCGTACTTTTTCCAGGTCCGCGGGCTCGCCGAACTTGACCCCATCGAGCCCTGGATCGATGTTGCGCAGCAAGCCGGTAAGCACGCCGCCCGCGCCCACCTCCACGTAGCGCGCCACACCCTGCCCCGCCAGATAGCGGATGGTCTCTAACCAGCGCACCGGGTTCGGAACCTGTTGATAGACTCCCTCGCGCGCCTCGGCGCCGGAGCGGATTTCGCGCGCCTGCCAGTTGTTCACCAGCGGGCACGCGAGATCGCGAAACTCCGTGGCGTCCAGGTCGGCGCGCAAGCGTTCCTGCGCGGGCGCCATCAACGCACAGTGGAAGGGGGCGCTCACCGGCAGCAGCACCGCGCGGCGCGCACCCGCCGCCCTGGCGAGTTCCGCCGCCCGATTCACGGCGCCCGCGTGTCCGGCAATCACCACCTGGTCCGGCGAGTTCAGGTTGGCCGCGCTGACCACTTCCCCCTGCGCGGAGGCGGCCAGCACCGCGTCGAGTTTGCCCTCCGGCAGCTTGAGAATCGCTGCCATCGCGCCCACCCCCGGCGGCACCGCGGATTGCATATACTGCCCGCGCTTGCGCACCAGGCGCACCGCATCGGCAAACTGCAGGCTGCCGGCGGCCACCAGCGCCGAGTACTCGCCCAGGCTGTGCCCGGCGACGTAATCCGGCGCCATGCCCTCCCCGCGCAGCACTTCCAACGCCGCAATCGAAACCGTGAGCAGGGCCGGTTGCGTGTTCTCGGTCATCTTCAGTTGATCTTCCGGACCTAGAAAGCACAACCGGGAAATCGCGAAACCGAGCGCCTCATCGGCCTCCTCAAAAACGCGCCTGGCGGCGGCGTACGTGCCGGCCAGCGCCTTGCCCATGCCGGCAGCTTGAGAGCCCTGGCCGGGGAATAGAAAAGCAGTTTTGGGTAGCAAACAAAAATTATAGCGGGAAGCGTTACCAGGGGTTATGCATGTGCCAGCTCGGATTGACTCCAGGCCCCTCCGATACACAAAAGTCTCCGTCACAGGTTTGGAGTTCAGGCCTTCGTCATTAACACATCCGTTGTTCTGTTACCATTCGGAACATCGGATGCCAACGCGGCTCACTCGTGGATTCAGATCGGTAGTGCACCGCTCGGATCATTTTGGCAATCACGGAGAACGCCTGGGAATTATCGTAGAGGAAGAGTACGAGGAATTTGCGGACATTTTCCTCGGAACGCCGTGCCCCGCGACCGCCCGCCAATTTACGCGACCTTGGAATGGGGATCTGGTACGGTATGATGAAGTGATGGATGTCTTTGGCATCTTGGATTGCGACCGGTTCATCAAGACTTGCTACCGTCCCGATCCCGTTTACCACGGAGAGGCGTCGAATTTGGAATACTACTTGTCGGAAGAGGCGAAGACATGACATATGCTTGCCCAGTATGCGGATTCGATCGGATGCCATTTCCACCGGCAGACCATAACATCTGTTCCTGTTGCGGTACTGAGTTTGGATACCACGATAGGGTACGTACGCCTCAATCTCTACGAAAGTCCTGGATCGGGAAGGGATGCCGTTGGTTTAGCGCCGCTCTGGGACCACCAGCGGGCTGGAATCCAATTGTTCAAATGCTTAATGCCGGGCTCATAGATATTACGTTGGGCAGTTCTGAAAACCTGAGCGTCACTTTGGGTATTGGCCCATCGAATAGTGCCACAACTACATCGTCAGATGCTGGCACAATAGAGGCATAAACCGTCCTGCGCGGCAATGGTCAGCCTGAACCAGCGGCGTCCCGAGGCTCCACCACGGACAATGGCATAATGAAACCGGAGGCTGATCGTGGCCACATTGACATCGCCAGAGTCCATATCCCTAGAGAAAGAAAAGAACCCATGGCTCGCCGCCGCCGCGCGCTTTGACGATGCCGCCAAGCGGCTCAAGCTCGACGACGGCATGCGTAAGGTGCTGGGCACTTCCGCC